>CAZPVV010000017.1:0-10415 GCA_964590505.1 uncultured Candidatus Saccharibacteria bacterium
GCTGATTTTGTAACCATCCATGATGGAACAGGAGTCGTGCACACTGCAGTCATCTACGGAGAAGACGACTACGCACTCGGTCTTAAAGAAGGATTGCCGATGGTCCCACTTCTTAACCCAAACGCAACCTATAACGACGACGCCCCTGAATTCCTGAAGGGCCAATACATCAAAAAGGCGGAACCTCTTATCAAGAATGATCTTGAAGAGCGGGGCCTTCTATTTGCGCGAGAGATGCACACTCACTCATACCCGCACTGTTATCGTTGCGGAACACCTCTCATATATAACGCGGTATCAAGTTGGTTCATTGATATCCAGTCAATTAAAGACAAACTCCGCTCGGAGAACAAGCACGTTTCCTGGGCACCTGATCACCTGAAGCATGGAAGGTTTATGCACATTGTTGAGAATGCTCCTGACTGGACTATTTCTCGCAACCGATTCTGGGCCAGTCCACTTCCTATTTGGAAGGACACGCAAGGGAACGTTACCGTTATCGGGTCACTTGAAGAGCTTAAGGAACGCACACAAAAGAACGGCAATACCTTTCTTGCCATGCGCCATGGAGAATCAGAGAATCTTGTAACAAAAACAATCTCAAGTGACCAAACGAAAAATCCTTTAACACAGAAGGGGCGCGACATGGTTGGCGTACGTGCTAAAGAGCTAAAAGGGAGGGGTATCACGAAGATATATGCGTCACCGCTTTTACGCACCAAAGAGACCGCAGAGATTGTTGCTCGGGAGCTTGGACTTGAGGTTGTCTTTGACGACCGACTACGCGAGTTCTCATTTGGTGTTCTTGAAGAGAAAACGCACGATGAATTTTACGCATGGCGCAATGGCGTTGACTATGACGTTGCGCCCGAGCACGGAGAAAGTTACGCAGATGCCCGTCTTCGTTTTGGAGAGTTCTTGTACGAGAAGGAGACAGAACTAACGAATGAGACGGTACTTATCGTTACGCACGGTGTAGGTCTTGAGTCGCTTTCAGTCGTTGCGCGAGGTCTTGCAGCACCCGAGGCACGAGAGTTTGTGTGGAATATGAGCGCAAGGCCGTGCGATGTTGTGGATTTGAATTTTGTTCCACTTCCTCACAATCGTAGCTACGAAATTGATTTTCATCTTCCATACATTGATCGCATTCAGCTTGTTGATGAGAAGGGAGGAGCGCTGACACGTATTCCTGAAGTCGTTGACTGTTGGGTTGAGTCAGGTTCAATGCCGTTTGCTGAATACCACTATCCATTTGAGAACAAGGCAGAGTTTGAAAAACGTTCTCCTGGTGACTTTGTGTCTGAATACATCGGGCAAACCCGTGCATGGTTCTACTACATGCATGCAATTTCGGTGTCACTCTTTAATCGCGCACCGTTTAGGAATGTGGTAACCACAGGCACAATCCTCGCGAGCGATGGAGCAAAGTTGTCAAAATCAAAAGGGAACTACACCGACCCGTACGTACTCTTTGATCAGTACGGAGCTGACGCATTTCGTTTCTACCTTATGGGAAGTGTGGTTATGCAGGCGGAGGACCTTACGTTCAGGGATGAAGATGTGAAAGATGCGCAGAATCGGGTCGTAAACATGATGCGTAACATCCACGCATTCTATGGGCTCTACAAGCAAGATCTTGTTGAAGGCACAAAGGAAAGCACACACGTACTTGATCGCTGGATACTGGCGCGCCTTGCAGAGGTAGTTACCACTACAACCGAGGCATTTGATCGCTACGACATTATCCGTGCGGTTCGTCCCATGAAGGAGTTCATTGATGACCTATCAACCTGGTATGTGCGTCGGTCACGAGACCGCATTAAGAGTGATGATGAAGCTGACAAGCAGGTTGCACTACACACGTTAAGGCACGTACTTACCGAGTTCTCAAAAGTGATTGCTCCGGTGATGCCATTCGTTGCGGACGAGATTTATCGCGACGTGAAGAAAAGCACTGATCCAGAAAGTGTGCATCTTGCTCGTTGGCCGGAAATCAAAAAGCCAGTGCTTGGTGGAATATTTGGAAACAACAAAGATGGCGATTTAATTGAAAATATGAAGCGTGTCCGCTCGCTCTCCTCAACCGCACTCATGGAGCGACAGAAGGCGGGAGTAAAAGTGCGTCAGCCGCTTGGCACGTTGTCGTTTGGTGGAGTAACACTTGCACCAGAACTGCGCGCACTGATTGCTGAGGAATTGAATGTGAAGGAGGTGGTGGTGGATGCAACACTTACCGATGGCGAGATTAAGATTGATACCACGCTCACGCCTGAACTTATTACAGAAGGGGATATCCGAGAGTTTGCTCGTGCGCTGGCGGATGCGCGAAAAGCAAAAGACCTCTCGCCACGTGACCGTGTCACGCTAACCGTTGATGCGGTGGCGCGTGAGACATTGGGACCAGCAACGCTCGCTGGCACCGATGCAATTGCCTTTGAAACACTTACCGATCCCGCGTACCGTGCAGAACTTTCTATAGGTACCGTTGGGTTTAATATTCATGCGTCATAAGTACGCGACAGAAGCGCTGGTGCTTGCACGAACTCCTATAGCGGAAGCAAGTGCGCTTGTCACTCTCCTCACCAAAGAGCTCGGGCTCATTCGTGCGCGCGCTCAAGGAGTGCGCAAGCCAGGTGCAAAGCTTGCGGGTGCTCTCCAGAGTCTCACGGGTTCAGACATTATTCTCCTTCGCGGGAAAGAAGGGTGGCGCTTGTCGGGCGCCATACTTTCTGAGGACTACTTTGAAACACTGACCCCTTCCATGCGTATGTGCGCGGGACGCATTGCGCACCTTATCGTGCGCATGCTTTCGGGGGAGTCTACCGACTCGGATGCATACGTCATATTTGAAGAGCTCCTTCGTGTTCTACCTGAACTAGACGAAGAAGAGCAGGAACGTGCGGAAATACTTGCCGCACTCTACTTGCTTCAAAGTGTCGGTGTTGATGCGGGAGATCCCATTCCTGACCACGATGGACGGTATGGAAGGGAAGCAAGGGTGTACGCCGAAGCTAACCGTAAAGAGCTCATCGTGCGGGTAAACCGAGGTATTGAAGCCTCAGGGCTCTAAGCCATACGTTATACTCATACGTATTATGGGTCCGCAGGAGAACCAGAGCCCGCTTGAGAAGCTACAGAAGAAGCTGTATGAGGGAGGTGCCGTGCCCACGCACTTTGCAGAGACTGCACTCAAGGGGAAGCCAGAGACATTTGAGACACAGACCTGGACCCCAGAAGCACCTCCTCCGCCTAAAAAGAAGCTTCCACCTTCTGTCTACTTCCTCATTGGTGCTGTTGGTTTCTTCCTACTCGCCACCATCCTTGCCGTCGTATTTCTTTTCTTTGGAGGACGCTCTGTCTCAACGGACCGTGTTGATATTTCCATAAAAGGTCCGACATCCATTGCAAGCGGGGACACGGTCCAATTGCTGGTTTCGGTTGATAATCGAAACCCGACCCCTATCACCAACACATTGTTGTCTCTTGAGTTTCCTGAAGGAACACGAAGCCTGGAAGACGGGGAGTCTATGCCACGTTATTCAGATACGGTAGGGGACGTAGCACCTGGTGAGCGCGCAACCAGAACAGCACGAGCGGTTATTTCGGGAGCCGCCAATCAAGTGGTTACGATACCCGTTACCTTTGAGTACAAAATAGAAGGATCAAATGCGGTGTTCGTGAAGCGTGAACAATACACCTTTACCATTACAAGCTCTCCGGTCTCGGTCTCGGTCGTCACCCTTGGTGAGAGTCCATCAGGTCAAGCTATTACGGTTGATGTTGCGGTGCGGGCAAACGGTGTTGAGGCCGTAGAGAATGTTGCGGTGCTTGCCGAGTATCCGTTTGGGTTCCAGGTACAAAGTACTGAACCTGCACCCGTTACCGGAAATCTCTTCATGATGGGGACGTTACGCCCTGGGGAGACGAAGAACATTCGGGTAACGGGTATTCTCACCGGTCAGCAAAATGATGAGCGCGTGTTCCGGTTCACTGCAGGAACGCCGCGCGGGGAGGGAAGTCAGGCACTTGCCGTAACCTACACCAGTCAAGAAGCGACGGTCGCTATCACGCGTCCATTTCTTGGTGTCGCCCTTGCACTTAATCGCGACACCAGCGACTCCGTCATTGCGCGCGCAGGCTCCCAAGTATCAGGAACAATTAGTTGGACCAACACACTTCCGACAACCGTGCTTGATGGGCAGATAGCAATAAAGGTATCAGGGGATGCGGTTGATGGACGCGCCATTTCTGCCGCAAACGGATACTATCGTTCAAGCGATCAGACCATCTTCTTTAACCGCGATACCGTTTCTGGTTTGCGTGAACTTCAACCAGGGGACACGGGTGCCGGTTCGTTCACGGTTCCGATGAAGACGGGAGCTAGCATGAACGCACTGCGTAATCCAACCATGACGTTTACGGTGTCGGTGTCCGGCAAGCGTATAGGGGAGACCGGTGTTGCAGAAAATGTAACCTCAACACTCACCCGAACACTTAAGGTCTCAACTGATCTCACGCTCACGACTCGTGCAGTGCGCACGATTGGTCCGTTTACGAATACGGGACCATGGCCTCCTGTTCCTGATCAAGAGACCACCTATACTATTTTGCTTACCGCAGGAAACACGGTGAACTCGGTTGGTGGTGCACGTGTGACTGCCGTTCTCCCGTCTTACGTTACGTTCACGGGGAAAGTCTCTCCTGCTGATGGATCCGTTACCTACAACGCCTCAACACGTGAGGTGTCATGGGCGATTGGGGATATGCCTCCTGGTACGACTGGCAAAACTGCAGCATTTCAGATTGCTCTCTTGCCAAGCACTTCCCAACAGGGTACAAGTCCTATACTCGTGTTCCCGCAGTCCATCACAGGAACGGACCGTTTTGTGCAGAAGCAGGTGACGGGAGTCGCATCAGACCTTGATACGAAGACCATCACCGATCCAGGGTACAATCACGCCTACGGCAACGTCGCTAATTAATTTTCATGAAAAACGTCTCACTTGAAACCATCGTATCGCTCGCAAAACGTCGCGGGTTTGTATTTCCGGGTTCGGAGATTTATGGTGGCTTCGCGGGAACATATGACTTTGGCCCTATGGGTGTTGCGCTACGCCGCAACATAACTGATTTGTGGATGCGTTCAATGCAGGACCACGACAACATTGCTGCACTTGATTCAAGTATTGTAACGGCCGGTAAGGTGTGGGAAGCCAGTGGACACGTGTCAGGATTTTCTGATCCCTTGGTGATTTGTAACGCGTGTCATACCAAACATCGTGCCGACCACTTGCTTGAGGCAATTAAGGTGACCGCAGATGAGAAAATGAGCGAGAAGGAGCTCAATGATTTGTTTGATGAGCACCGCAAGGATTTAGTGTGTCCAAACTGTAAGAAGAAGGACTTCGGACGCGTATCTGCAAAGAATCTCCTCGCCACAACAAACCTTGGTATGTTTGAGGAAGAGGACGATCAAGTGTATCTGCGGGGAGAAACAGCACAGGGTATTTTCATCAACTATAAGAATGTTCTTGATACCGGCTTCTATACGGTGCCTTTTGGTATTGCCCAGATTGGAAAAGCATTCCGTAACGAAATAAGCCCACGACAGTTCCTATTCAGAAAGCGTGAATTTGAGCAGATGGAGATGCAGTATTTTGTGCCAGAAGCAGACGCACAAGCATCCTTTGATGCCTGGAAAGAGGAGCGCATGGCCTTTCATGTTGCACTTGGTTTGAGGCCTGAACGCCTGCGTTTCAAACAGCACGAGAACTTGGTGTTCTATGCGAAAGATGCGGTTGATATTGAGTACGAGTACACATTCGGTTGGGCAGAGCTTGAGGGTGTGCACTACCGAGGAGATTATGACCTTACCCAGCATCAGCAGTTCTCAGGTGTTGATATGTCGGTATACAACGAAGCAACCAAAGAGCGCTTCGTGCCTCATGTGGTTGAGACCTCTGTTGGCGTTGATCGTCTTATGCTTGCGGTACTTGCTGACGCCTATGACGAGGACGAGATGAACGGTGAGACTCGCATCGTCCTACGCTTCGTTCCGAAAGTAGCTCCTGTCAAAGCGATGGTGTCGCCACTTTTGAAAAACAAACCAGAACTCGTGGAGAAGGCGAGGGAAGTACGCACCCTTCTTAAGAAAGTGCATCCTGCAATTGCATGGGACGATAACGGGAACATTGGAAAGCGTTATCGTCGTCAGGACGAAATCGGCACACCGTTCTGCGTCACGATTGATTTTGATACGCTTGGTGAGACACCGGAGCTTAAAGATACCGTCACCGTTCGTGATCGCGACACGGGTACACAGGAGCGCATGAGCATAGAAGCTGTTGCAGAAAAGATTCGCGCTGTCCTTGCCTAGTTTTTGACAGGACCTATCTTGTAGGTCTATAACTAAAAGAGCGAGTGTGGGCCGCCTGGCCTGCACTCATAGTTGTTCATGGGGGAGAAGAAAATGCGTAAGTGTTTTATTCTCACCTTTGTTGCGGTTGTGATGTCACTTCCAATAGGGATGCGTAGCAAGAGTGAACTTTCGCTTTCTCAGAGGCTTCTCGCGCGAAAGCTTGTTGCGGTCCCAGCGGGGAGTCTGCTTGAAGCCCGTGATGGGCATCAGACCATGGTGCTGATAGTCTGCGCGAACGTTCCGGTTACTCGTCCCTATTTGATGAGCCCAGAACACTCGGTACTCCTTTCTCTGGCGCCCCTTGCGCCAGGAAGAGGCAGGACCGAGTCCTGTAGACGCTCCCGTGGAGCGACACCCAGGCACTGGGTGGCTTGGTTTGATGAGATCAAACCATACACCGCACAAAGGTGATAAATGGGGCCGCGGCGACCAGCTGCGGCCCTTTTATGCTAGTATGCCCCTATGGATTCGCCGCAGCAGATCTCCATCACCACCGGCACTTTCTTACGACTTCTGGTCATTGGTGTCAGTGCGTACGTACTCTGGATTCTCCGAGACCTCGCCCTTCTGGTTATCACCGCGGTGGTTATTGCTTCAGCTATTGAGCCTGGTATCGCGTTCTTCATGCGCTATCGTTTCCCGCGCATTATGGCGGTGCTCGTTATGTACTTGGCTGTGTTCGGCTCACTCTTCAGTGTCGTGTACTTTATGGTTCCGCCCATACTGGACGATACTCAGAGTTTTCTGGTGTCCGTTCCGCAATACGTGCAGACAATAAACCTGCCCCCAGAACTTGCTGGATTTGCCCAGACCCCTGCTTTCTCGGAGACTGGAGAGAAGTCATCTTCAATGCTGGAGACGCTCTTTGCGTTTCGTAACGTATTTTCGGACAACTCAGACGGAGCACTACGAGTGATCTCGTCATTCTTTGGGGGAGTCTTCGCGCTCATTCTTGTGATCGTGCTCTCGTTCTATTTTGCTATTCAAGAAACAGGTGTTGAGCAGTTCTTGCGTTTGGTGACGCCACAAAAACATGAGGAGTACGTAGTTGGACTTTGGGGTCGCGCAAAAGCAAAGATTGGGTTATGGATGCAGGGCCAGCTTATCCTTTCACTCATCGTTGGTGTGATTGTGTACTTGGGACTCGTGTTGCTTGGTGTGCCGTACGCACTACTACTTGCGGTCATCGCGGCTATTTTTGACCTCATCCCTATCTTCGGCTCCTTGATTGCGGGTGTTGTGGGTGTCATTGTCGCGTTCTCGGTTGGTGGGGTTCCGCTTGCACTCATTGTTGCGGGCCTCTACTTCATTGTGAATCAGTTTGAAGCGCACCTCATCTATCCACTTGTGGTGAATAAGGTGGTAGGTATTCCTCCTCTCCTGGTTATTTTGGCGCTTATCGCGGGTGGCTCCCTCGCTGGATTTCTCGGAGTCCTGCTTGCGGTTCCGGTCGCTGCCGCACTACGGGAATTTCTTGACGATGTTGATCGGGGCAAACGATCACGTCCTGCATAAATGGCTCGCTACCTCACCACAACGCTTCCGTATGTGAACGCGGACCCGCACATCGGGTTCGCACTTGAAATTGTGCAGGCAGATACACTTGCACGCACCTGGCGCATGAAGGGTGAGGATGTATTCTTTTCAACAGGAAGTGACGAGCATGGTCAGAAAATATTTGAGACTGCCGAGCGTAACGGGCAAGACGTGCAGTCATACGTTGACCACTACGCCAAAGAGTTTGAAAAACTGCGCGAGGCACTCAACATAAGCACTGACGCATTCATAAGAACCACGAGCCCGGTGCACGTTGCTGCGGCTCAAGAGATGTGGGAGCGCTGTAGTGACGCGGGAGATATTTATAAGAAGTCATACTCAGGACAGTATTGTGTGGGGTGCGAAGCATACAAAACAGAACGTGAGCTGAATGAGGAAGGACACTGCGCAATCCACACAAACCTCATCCTTCAGACCATTGAGGAAGAGAACTACTTCTTTAAGTTTTCAAACTATCAAGAAAAACTCGTCGCGTACCTTGAACAAAAGGGAAGTATTGTGCCGGAGTGGCGAAGGGAAGAAGCACTTACGTTCGTAAAAGCAGGGCTTGAAGATTTTAGTATTTCCCGTCAGAAGGAGAAGTTGTCGTGGGGTATTCCGGTTCCAGGCGACGAGAGCCAGGTCATGTACGTGTGGTTTGATGCGCTCACGAGCTATATCTCAACGCTCGGTTGGCCAGAAGAAGGAGTATTTGAGAAATACTGGGAGAACGGAACGGTGGCGCAAATGGCCGGCAAAGATCAGGTTCGTTTTCAGTCACTCATGTGGCAGGCCATGCTCATGTCCGCCAAGATTAAGAATACCGATACCGTCTTCTATCACGGCTTCATAAACTCAGGCGGGCAAAAGATGTCTAAGTCACTTGGTAACGTGATTAACCCGTACGAGCTTGTGGGTAAGTACGGCACTGATGCAACCCGCTACATCGTTTTGCGTCACGTGCATCCCGTGGAAGATTCGGATGTTACATGGGAGCGTATGGACGAGTGGTATACCGCAAACCTTGTGAACGGTTTGGGAAATCTGGTGGCGCGTGTGATGAAGCTTGCGGAGACGCACCTTGAAGCACCCGTTACATTTCCGGAATCGGTAGACATGAATGAATATTTTGATGCGATTGAATCATTCTTGTTTAACAGTGCCCTTGATCAGATTTGGGAGCGTATTCAAAGAGCAGATGAGCGCATTACTGCAGAAGAACCATTTAAAGTGGTGAAGGAAGACGTTGAGCGCGGCCGTGCCATCATCAGCGAGCTTGTCATTGAGGTGTATTGTGTCGCTTTCATGCTTCAAAGCGTGATGCCAGTAACGAGTGAGTTGATAATGGAAGCCGTAAAGGAGAACAAGAAGCCAGAGAACCTGTTCCCGAGACTTGCGTAGTGAGTCCTCTATGAAGATCTCCGTCGTAGTCATTGCTCATAATGAGGAGCGGTATATTGCTCAGTGTATTGAGTCAGTTCTGTCTCAATCACTTAAAGCAGACGAGGTAATTGTTATTAATCACAACTCTACTGATAGGACAGGGGCCATAGCACGGACCTATGGAGTAACAGTGGTTGAGTATAGTGGGGACACAGGACCCATGTACGCGAGGATTAAGGGTTTTGAGGTTGCGACAGGCGATATTATTTTGTGCATAGATGGCGACGCATACGCCAACCGATCTTGGGTCCATACACTCGTGTCACTTTTTGAGACTAACAACAATCTAGTCATTGCAGGTTCGTGGGTCCGCATGAAAGGAATACTTCTCGCACACGTTGCTTCGCTTCGGTGGTACTTGTTTGCCAACGCTAAAGGCAAAAGAGCAACTGATTTTCTTTGGGGAGCAGGCTACGCCATCAATGGTTCTTATAAGGAAAAAGCTATACGCGCACTCACAGAAGGTAGCCGATTGTCACAAGAGCTTGGCCTGGCTTACAATCCTGACGATTATTGGTTGGCCTTGTTTATGTATCAAGAGGGTGAAATACAAATTACAAACAAAACGTGGGTTATTGCACATGCAAAAGAGACAACGAACCTGCAATTTATGAGGCGCAGCTTTATTGCTCAAAGCATTAGAGATAAGATATTTAGATTCCTTAAGCATAATCAGCTCCCTCAACTTACTTAATATGAAATATTTTGACGCGCACGCACACGTCCAGTTCCCACAATATGACGAAGATCGCGACCAACTGCTCTCCCAGATGGAAGAGCAGGAAGTGGGAGCACTTATCGTTGGTGTTGATCTGCCTTCAAGCAAGCGCGCGATAGAGCTTGTTTCTGGAAGAAAGAATCTGTTTGCATCTGTTGGACTCCACCCAAACCACACTGACGAAGCGTTTGATGAAGCGGCATATCGGAGCCTTGCAAAGGACCCGAGTGTGGTTGCGATAGGGGAGTGTGGTCTAGACTACTATCGCCAAGACTCAACCCTTGAAGAGAAGGCACGACA
>CAZPVV010000018.1:0-9841 GCA_964590505.1 uncultured Candidatus Saccharibacteria bacterium
CAGCGAAAACTTTTATTGGAGATGCTGTTGCTTATGCTGCACTACCGTTCCTCGTATCCTTGTTGATAGTCATGCTCCTTCTTACTGTGCATCATGTGCGAAGAAAAGAGGAAGCGGCACTTGAGCAAAAAGCTGAGTTTCTTTCCATCGCCTCACACGAGATTCGCACGCCGCTCACGGGTGTACGTTGGGCACTTGAAGACATGCTTTCCTCTGGAGCGGTGCTTGCACCTGAAACACGCTCCTCTCTCACTGAAGTACACGATGTTGCAACGAGATTGATTGAGCGTGTGAACAACTTGCTTGATGTAACCAAGCTAGAGCAACAACGGAAAGTAGAACGGCAACAGGTTCGCATGCGTCCGTTCATAGATGACATAGCCAAAAGCTTTGCACTCGCGGCGCAACAAAAACACGTAACGGTGCTGGTTGAAGATTCAATAAGCGAGGAGCTTGAACTCCTTATTGATGAAGACATTATGCGTCACGTGTTTTTCAACCTTCTTTCAAACGCCATAAAATACACAAAGGAGGGAACGAGTGTGCGTGTTGCATACGAGCAGAAAGGAACGAAACATGTCTTCTCGGTATCAGACGAGGGAGAGGGAATTCCAGAACAGGAACAAAGGAATATCTTTGCGGGATACTATCGCGCAAAGACTCATGAACATGCGGGTATTGAGGGTACTGGACTTGGTCTCTATCTCGTTCAGAAAGCGCTCGCGCTTGTGGGTGGAACGGTAACTATTGAGAACAAGCAGACTGGAGGTGCCCGTTTTCTTGTTACGCTTCCGAAGAAGTAAACTTGTGCTTGATGAGAGCCACCACCTCATCAAGACTTTGGTCAGATTTGATGAGATACGCGTCAGCGTCACTATTCGTGGTGCGGGCAACGTAACCCAGGTCGTCTGCATTCGTTAAAATGACCGCTGGTACGTGCTTTCCCTCAGGGAGCGTACGAATTTCTTCAAGCATGGTCGCGCCGTCCATTTTGGGCATCATGATGTCAACGACGAGAGCGTCGGGCCCTTCATCGATGAATGCTTTTAGTCCTTGTTCTCCATCTTCGGCAGTGATGACGGTGTGGCCGAGTTGTTCAAGTTTGTGCTTAAGGGCTGTGCGCAGAATCGTGTCATCTTCTGCAATGAGTATTTTCTTTGAATCCATACGCACAGTGTACTGCGCCACACCGGTAAAGAGCAATGGAGAAAGGGTACAATAGAGATATGAACTATGTCGCAGGAGAATCAAACATAGGAAAAGAGCAAGCAATCAAGCGCTCCCGCGATGGGTGGATGGCCGTTGGTGTTGCGGTGCTATGGCCAGTCCTCCACGTTATTCTTAGTGCTCCACAGTTTCTAATGTTCTTAGTTGGTATTCCTGTCTTTATCGCAGCCCTTCGTTTTCTTGAAGCTCGATCACATTTCTCTGTCCATTACGGGCTCCATGGCCTCTATGATGTAGGAGAAGGGATTCGCCATACAGAAAGTAACGAGGAGTATCACCTTGCTGATCGTAGTCGCGCAAAAGCACTACTCGTGTTTGCAACCGGCATAGCCTTCTTTATTGCGCTCCTCGCTTATTTTGTGTTGGTGTAGTCGTGAATCTCACGAATGGAACGATTCCGATGGATAAGTTCATCGTTACGAATTGATTCAAAGAGTTCATACTCCGTGTGCACATGTCTCCCATAGAGTTCTAGGAACTCGGATGCTACGAGGGTATGTTTCAAACGCTCTGCTTCACGTTCTACGAATTCGCTGTATTGCGCATATGCGTGGCTCTCAAACAAGTAGTTTAATTCAAGCGATGCCTTACGAGAGAAGATATAGAGAACATAGGATGCACAGAAGTAGAAGAACGCAAACACAAGGGGAATGAGCGTGTGACGGAAGAACCCTTGTTCATGTCGGCGACAGACAATTTGTGAGATGACCACCACATGCATGGTTTCGTTATCTTGTGCCATACGAGCAAATGCGTTTGTTTTGCACAATTCGACAGCTTTCTTTTCGTTGCTGTAGAGGGCGGTGAGGAGCGTGTAACTCGCAACTTCCCAGGATTGGTAGGGAATACGTGCAATGACTTCAACCGCTTTGAATTTGGCATAGGAAGGGTGCTTGCCGTATACCAGGTTGCCTGAAGTTACGAGAATGTTCCCAAGGAAACGAGCAATAAATCCAGGGCGATAGTCGTCATATGGACGTGCGTATTCAGCACGAAGTGCGGGATCGTTCAGTGTTTTTACTAAAGCTTCCGTCTGTTCAAACTCTTCATTCATACGGGTACTTTAGCATGCAGATCACGCTGTTTTGAAAGTAGTGGAACTAAGAGGTACCATTACCCCATGCAGGCAGTCATACTCGCAGCAGGAGAGGGGAGGCGCATGCTTCCCTTGACTCTCACTCGTCCTAAACCGCTCATAGAGGTGCTCGGCAAGCCCATTCTCGCGCACATTATAGATGCACTTCCACGCGAGATTACAGACGTCATCCTTGTTGTTGGATACAAAGAGGACATGATCAAAGAGTATTTTGGAAACTCCTATAATGGGTTGTCTCTTTCATATGTTACCCAAGAGAAACCCGAAGGAACGCTCAAAGCGCTTGAACTTGCGCGCCCGTACCTTTCGGGCCGTTTCTTGCTCATGAACGCGGACGATATACACGGTACAGAAGCGCTGGTAGAAGCACTCACGCACCCCCTTGCACTTATCGTTGCTCCACACAGCGAACCTCAGAAGTTTGGGGTCGTATCGCGGAACGATGACGGTAGTCTTTCCGGTATTGTGGAGAAGCCAGAGCACCCCCCAACAAATCTCGTTTCTACAGGCGCTATGGTGCTTGATGAGCGCGTGTTCTCATATACAGTGTTGCCCTCGCCGGGAGGAGAATATTATCTTCCCCTTGCCGTGACAAAGCTTGCAAAAGACGCTCCTGTTGCGGTTGTGGTGCAGGAGACATGGATCCCACTTGGGTGTCCGGAGGATATTGCTCCTGCGGAGCACATGCTAATGAACCTCTGATATACTATATGTGCATACTATGGCCAAACCAGAAGAAAAGACGAGGGCACTCGCCCTTCGTCGTAAAGGACAGAGCGTAAAAGAAATCGCAAAAGAACTTGGTGTAAGTCGTGGCAGTGTGAGTGTATGGGTGCGGGACATCGCATTAACTGACGCTCAAAAGACTTTTCTTCACAATAAACAAATTAGTGCGGGCCACAAGGGGAGAATGATTGGCGCTGCTATGAACAAGGAAAAGAAGGAGGCACGTATACGTGGCGCGAAGGAGCAATCGGAAAAGAAGATACGGGGCTTAACTAAGCAGGAACTGTTCTACGTAGGCCTCGGGCTCTATTGGGGAGAGGGGACGAAGGCGAGTAACGGAATTGTTGCAGTTGCTAATTCGGACCCCTCCATTATCAACTTAATGATTAGGTGGTTTGAAGAATGTTGGGGAATAAAGAGAGAAAGATTCCAACCTCGAGTCTATATAAGTGACACCCATCGCGATAGGGAAGAAATTATCTATCGTTACTGGGTTAAAACCCTAGACATTCCGAGGTCACAATTTGGTAAAATGATCTTTCTACCAAAGACCAGAAAGATTTACGAAAACCGAGATGTATATTATGGTGTCTTAACTCTGCGAGTATCAGCAGGATCCGAGCTTCGGCACAGGATCTTGGCAGATATTGAGCAGTTAAGAAAGTTTCAAAAGCCGGTGTAGTTCAAGAGTTAGAACGAGGGACTCATAAACCCTAGACGGTGGCGCGACTCCACCCACCGGCACATGCTTGTATAAAGCCTCTGAAAACGCTATATTCCAGAGGCCAGAGCACCATGCAGCGGTAGCTCAACTGGTTAGAGCACCCGCCTGTCACGCGGGAGGTTGCGGGTTCAAGTCCCGTCCGCTGCGCACGAACAGAAAGACCGCACATAAGGGCGGTCTTTCTGTATCCCAAGATCAACGACAATACTAGAAGAAATCAAAAAGCTCGCCGATCGGATTCTCGCGCCCCTTTTTGTGTCCCATACCCTGTGCACCATACTGTGACGGGTGAGCTTTTCTTTCGTAGTCTTCCTCATCATTTGTGTACAGTCTGTTCTCTGGAGCTGGATAACTTGAACCAGTGCGTTCAATAAGTTTATCCAGTTCTCCTCGGTCCAACCAGACACCACGGCATTTTTGACAGTAGTCGATCTCTATTCCTTGCCGCTCACTAATAAGGAGGGCCACGTTACAGGTTGGACAGTTCATATATTGAAATCAAAAGATAATACGATAATTGTACTAAAGGCTCATAAAACACCAAGGGAGTCAGATGAAGGACGCCGAGACTACGGTACACTGTTGTGCATGAGCATTGAATCGCAAGAAAAACTTCCCTCTGTGAGCGTAGAGACTTTGGAGCTTTCTTCAAAAACCTGGGAAGATCTAAAGGAAGACATTCTAAGAATTGAGAAGGAATGCTTTGGTGAAACAGGTCTTGAAGAGGAAGATTTTACGAACATAGCGCACTCTCCAGACGGCATTGTTGCTTTGCTAAAGAAGGGACAAAAGATTCTTGGCTATACCATCGGTGGGCAAGACGAGAACGAAGAAAAGACGATAACTATATACTCTACTGCTATAACTCCAGAGGAACAGGGCATGGGTTACGTGGAGTCACTCGTGGGTAGTTTTGAAAGTGAAGCGAGAAAGAGAGGATACCTCTTTCTTACTAGGTACGCGGCCAAGGAAAATGGCTATGCAGACAAGATCCAAAAGAACTATACGGACAGAATCGTTGAGACTTCAGACAATGATTCGCCGTCAGGACCTCAGCGCTATTTCAAGATACACTTGTAGTTATCAAGCAACTCGCATCTGTTCATGAAAGCAGGAACATACACCCTTCAGTCAAAGGTTCTGGTCTATCCAGGAGTCTCTGGATGGCGGTTTCTTGGGATACCCGAGAAGGAGGGGAGGGAGATTAAGCAAAGTCATGGGAACCACTCTCGTGGGTGGGGATCACTACCGGTTTCTGTAACAGTTGGAAGCACCACATGGGACACATCTATTTTCCCTGACAAGCACTCGGGCTCATATCTGCTTCCCCTTAAAAGCAAGATTAGGAAGACGGAAGATATTTCTGATGACTCAACGGTGGCGTTCTTGCTCAGGTTGCGCTAAGTTTGAGAACAAACTTGCGTCTCTATTCAACGGTAACTGACTTAGCCAGGTTTCGAGGCATGTCAATGGGCAAACCACGTAACTTTGCAACGTAGTATGCAAAGAGTTGTAACGGAATGGTGGTGAGTATGGGGAACAGGGCGTCGTGCGTGTGGGGAATATAGAGCGTATTTCCTTCTACTGGATTTCCTTCGCTCGTTACAATAATTACCGGCCCGCCCCGTGCTCGTATTTCCTCAACATTTGATGCGACCTTTTCGTACATTGCATCAACGGGCATAAGTGCGATTGTCGGGAACGAAGCATCGATGAGAGCAAGCGGGCCATGCTTCATCTCTCCGGCTCCATATGCTTCAGCATGAACATACGAGACTTCCTTTAACTTAAGCGCTCCTTCATAGGCAATGGGGAACTGGAACTTGCGCCCAATAAAGAGTGCATCTCGCATGTTTGCGCACTTTTCAGCAATAGACGCAATGTTTGGTGCATCGGCCAGAATAGTACGAGCGTAACTGGGTAGTCTGGTAAGCTCTTGGATAAGTTCACGGTCAACAGCACCATGTAGTTGTTTGAGATAGAGCGCTAGGAGTGTGAGCACTACTAATTGAGAGACAAATGCTTTTGTGGACGCAACACCAATCTCGGGACCTGCGTGATTGTATATCCCTGCATCAGTCTCGCGTGCAATGGACGAACCAACGACGTTTACTACACCAATGGTATACATGCCATGACGTTTTGCTTCTTTAACTGCTTCAAGTGTGTCTGCCGTCTCACCTGACTGCGAGACGGCGATAAGTACCGTGTCTTGTGGATTGGCAGTAAATGATCGATAACGGAACTCCGAAGCCACTTCTGCTTCAACGGGGATACCGACAATTTCTTCAATAAGCAATTCACCAACGAGTCCTGCGTAGTACGCACTACCGCAGCCAGTGATGATGATTCTTTTAGCACTACGCAGTATGTCGGTATGGTCTTGCAAGCCTCCTAAGTGAATGCGGAGATTTTCAATATCAATACGGCCCCTCAGTGTATTTTCAATGACTTCGGGAACTTCCAATATCTCCTTCAACATGAAGTGCTCGTGGCCATTTTTCTGTATCGCCTCCTGACTCCAGTCGAGCGTCGCTATACGCTTTTGAATAGGTGATTGAGAGAGGGATGTAATGCAGTAGCTCGTTGGTGAGAGCACTGCCATTTCGCCATCGTCAAGATATATGACTTGCCGTGTATACGGTAGTAAGGGTGTGGCGTCAGACGCCACATAAAATGCGTCGTGGCCAATACCAATGAGGAGTGGACTGCCGAGACGTGCAGCTACCAACTTTTGAGGTTCTTGCACACTCATAACTGCAATACCATACGCACCACGAATTTCCATTAGTGCCTCAGCCACTGCAACCTCAAGGACAGGCGTTTCCTTATATTTTTTGCCAATAAGCTGGGCAAGTACCTCTGTATCTGTTGCCGAGCAGAAAATGATGCCCTCTTGTTCAAGATAAGTTCGTATCTCTTGATAATTCTCAATGATACCGTTGTGCACCAACCAAATGGATTGCGTGCTGTCTGTATGAGGGTGGGCGTTCTCTTCGGTCGGAGGGCCATGTGTTGCCCATCGAGTATGAGCAATGCCAGCAGTTCCACCAAATCCCTCCGGAATACTTTCTTTGAGGACGGATACTTTGCCACTACGCTTTATAGTTCCTGCTCCTTTGACATGTATACCAGCGGAGTCGTATCCACGATATTCAAGCGACTCAAGTCCCTTGATAAGAAAGGGGGTTGCGTCTTCATGACCAATGTATCCGACGATGCCACACATAGATTACATGTACGAGAACCAAGGAAGTACGTCTAAGGATGCATATGATGCGGTATGATGTGCACATGAACGTTCGTGAATCTGCACACGCACTCTTGCGCGCGAATCGTCGTACGACGTCTAACGGACACGAGTACACCGTGCCTTCTCCTACCACGTACCCGTATCAGTGGCTCTGGGACTCCTGCTTCCACATTATTGTGCTCGCGAAGCTAGAACCGGAGATGGCGATTAAGGAATTGAAAGCACTTTTGTCTCGGCAGTTTGCGGACGGCATGTTGCCCCACATGATTTTCTGGAATCTTCAGCTCATCCGTCCGTACCACGTTGGATGGGGAGTGAAAGGAACCAGTTCCATCACCCAGCCACCCATGATTGCGTACGCTGCGTGGGAGATATACAAGCACACCAAGGACGAGACGTTCCTACGAGAAACGTTTCCTGCCATGTTTGCGTTCTATCGATATCTCATTCAAGGACGAGATCCGCGTGATAACCATTTGGTGAGTATTATTAATCCTGACGAGTCTGGGGAGGACAACTCACCCCGCTTTGATGCGCCGATGCATCTTAATTCAGATATTTCCTTTTTCGGGCACATGTATGAGCGTCATAAACTTATGGACGCCAACCGTGTATGTAAGTTTGATGTGGAAATCTGTACACGTAATCACTTCTGGGTGAAGGACGTACCCTTTAATGCAATATTGGTGCGTAACCTTGAGATTCTGATTGATATTGCGGTATTGCTCGGAGAAAAAGAGGCAGAAGCATTTGCGCGACTACACCTAGGGCTCGTCAAAGACGCCATGCGCGAACTTCTCTTTGAGGACGGCGTGTTCTGGTCTGCCACAGGGGAGCACCACACCCTTCTTAAGGTGCATACATGGGCACACTTTGCGCCACTCTTTGCGAACCTCTACACGCCCGAGGAGGCTAAACATGTTATTCGCACACACTTTGATAACCCCAACACATTTCGTTCTTCGTTCGGTATTCGCACCGTCTCCAAGCAAGAACCCTCCTATAGACCTCGTGGATTCTGGAGAGGTCCCATATGGTTTGCAACCCAATGGTTCCTGTATCATGGACTTAACAACTATGGGTACACAAAAGAAGCAGAGTGGATTCGAGACACCACACACGCGCTTGTGCAACGACACGGATTTCGGGAGTACTTTAATCCTGAAGATGGGAAGGCCTATGGTGCGTATAACTTCACCTGGGGTACCCTTGTTCTGGATATGATGGAATCATGACCTTCACCGAACTGCTCGCACAAGCATCTTCCACTCCCCAGGTACATGGGAAGGTGCTGAGCACCAACACGATTGTGGTAGGTGCTATGGGAGGTTCTGCAATAGCGGCTGAAGCGTTATCCTTTTTGACCGACACCTACGATCTTGTCGTGCACCGCGACTACGGTCTTCCCCGCAAGCACCAGGAGGATGCGCTCTATGTCGCCATGTCGTATTCAGGCAACACTGAGGAGACGCTCCACTTTGCACACGCAGCCCTTGAAAAGGGATACCGAGTGGCGGTAGTTGCGTCTGGTGGTCAGCTTTTGCAATTTGCGCGCACCTATAACCTGCCGTACGTGGCTATAGAAGCTGGCGTTGTGCCTCGCAATGCATATATGTTTTTGGTCCGTGGATTCTTGTCTCTCATCGGCGAGAAGAAACTCCTTGATGCACTTGCATCCATAAACATAAAGGAAGAAAAAGTAATGGAGGATGCGGAGGACGATGCACACTTCCTCGTGCACGGCGTTCCACTCTTTTATACGTCAAACCGTAACGCACTCATTGGAAGTCTCGCTACGCTCATTATGGACGAGAGTGCCCGCACCCCAACATTCCGGAATACATTTCCAGAGATGAATCATAACGAGCTTCAGGCGTTTGATAGGGATATGCCAGGTGGACTCATGCATCTCTTTCGCATGATGCTGGTGCAAGACGAAACGGATGGACCCAGAATTGTTCGGCGCATGCACGTGTTTGGAAAGCTTATGAAGGATCGTGCACAAAGTGTACGCGTGGTACATCTTTCTTCAGGAAATCGTGCCGAAGCGTTGGTGTCCTTGTGGATACGATTTATCTTTGCGGCACGTATGTTGGCCGAGACGCGTGGCATAGATCCTGATACACAACCTCTTGTTGACGAGTTTAAGACGCTCCTATGAGTACCTTTGTCTTTGATATTGGGGGTACCACAACCCGTACAGCGTTTCTAACTAATGACGGAGTGGGGGAAGTAACTCGCGCGCCTACGCACAAAAAGCCTGAAGAAGCAGTTGCGTATCTCGTTGCAAAAGCCGATGGAGCACAACGATTCGTTGGTTGTGTTGCAGGAATTGTAGACGCTCAGGGGAATGTTGTTGCCTCAACGAATCTTCCGCTATGGAATGGATTCCCTCTACAGAACTCACTCTCTATCGCTGGGGTCCTTGTAAACGATGCTGAGCTTGCAGCGCTCGGTGAGGCTCAATATGGAGCTGGGAAGGGGTACGAGCGTGTTGCCTATATTGGACTTGGTACGGGTGTGGGTACAGCGCTTATCGATAACGGCTTGATTCAAGAACATTCAAGTGATGGTTCAGCTCGCATGAGTGTCATCATGCTCGCTGACGGTTCAACACTAGAGGAGCGAGTTGGCGGGCACTCACTTATGGACGAGTTCCATAAGCCCCCTCACGACCTGCCTCAATCATTTTGGAAGGAACACACGCCTCTTCTTGTGGAGGCGGTCGGGAACGCCGTCGCGCTTTGGAGTCCTGATGTGGTGGTGCTTGCTGGCTCACTCATGAATGCGCCTCAAGGGTTTGACGTTGCTGATG
>CAZPVV010000019.1:0-9800 GCA_964590505.1 uncultured Candidatus Saccharibacteria bacterium
ATAACTGATGAGAGTGTTGAATGAATAAGAACAGTGGTATTGACAAATGTCCAGTATAACCTAATAATATAGCCAGGATAGGAGAACAAAATGTTGAATTCGAAAACAGCCCCTGGGCTGATCGGCTTGTTTCTGCTCAGTCTCGTTCTTGCTGGCGTTCTGGGTGTTCCTGCTATTGAGCAGGTAATGACCCAGACGGCAGCTGATGGAGTGAAGCACCTCACTCCGCTCGGCATTGTTGATTTGGTGCTCGGCGCCACTATGGTGCTCCTGACCACCATAGTGGTCGCTAGCAATAAGGACTAAACCCAACCCACACCCAAGCGGAGGCACCCTCCCGCTCTGGGTGTTTCTGTTTTTATAGTGCGTGCGTCCCCGAGTGACACAGTGTCTCTGCTTCTGCAATAACGGCGCCAATGCGCTCTGGTGTCATAGAAAGCTCGCGCATTGCATCCCTGCTCTCTCTGAGTAGTTCACACGTCACAATCCCCTGATCAATCAATAGTCGCTTCTCTGACTTACGCAAAAGTGTAAGGGCGGTGATGGGGTAGAGTCCGTTCGCCACAATACGATCATAGAGATTTCCTTCGTGCGGGTAGCTCCACCCCAGAAGTCCGAGTCCTGCACATTTTGCGTACTGAACAGCTTGCGTCGTGAACTTCGTGTTGGTGATAAGCATGCCGTGGTCAATAGAACAGGTCTGAAACTTCGGGTCACACTGCCAAATGTCGTCAAATCGTGCCTTCACATAGAGCGCCACCTTCACATCAGTCTTATATCCCGGATCGTTATGATACTTAAGTTCAGCAGCAAGCTTCTCACCCTCCCGTGTTGCATATACATCCACCTCGTGCGACACGCACTTGCCTGGGATATCTTTGCGCCATTCAACGGTCCACCCTTCCTTTTTAAATAGCTCAGCAATAAAGTCCTCAAATGGGTGTCCTGACGGACCGAACTCAAACAGCGCACGGCGAAGACTATAGCGGGCGGCCGCGGAGCGTGCATCGTGACGAAGCATCTGGAATGAACGGCGATAGATTTCGTTGGTAAGCGCTCCCGGCGCTATGGAGCTTTCTATGGTGTGGCGAATGCGCTCAGCGGTTTTCTCTGTTGCTCCCGCACGCACGAGGCTCAATTCAAGCTTCTTCCCATCAAAGGGTTCCTTGGTACCGTCTGTTTTAATAACGTCTGGTCCCATAGCTATAGTGCGCTCCCGGTTGAAGGGAGTCCGTTTATGTATACGGCAACTGCAGCGTCCTCGGGTGCCTCAACATCAAGACTAAACTCCCGCACATCAGGGAGTTCAAGGCAAATGCCATCATCGTGCTCACTCGTAATATCAACGCGAATGGTGACGGGAGTAGTGCTGTCATCAACGAAACTCAATGCATCAAATCGCTGACATCGGTTACGTAGCGTAACCGTTCCAGAGATGGTGTGCACGCCGCTACTATACATGTGTTCAAACGCAATAGGCGGAACATCAGCAAGTCCGGTCGTATCACTGTGGTTTGCTTGCATGCGTGCGAGTATAAGCACACCAACAAGCACCACCAACACCGCAAGCGCGACCGACCCAATGATGATATGAGTGCGCGCAGACATAGAGCGCCAGGTGCTAAAGAGTCGTGCTATGAACTGCATGTTCGCCCTATAATACCACCCCCTTGCACCTGTGTGCCCGAATAGAGCACGAGTGATTGCCCTTCCGCAATAGGTTCTGGAACGCTATCAAGAGTGAAGGTACTTCCTTTCTTTGCGCCCGTAACTAAGGGGCCATGGTACCGATACTGGGCGGTATATGTTCCATCAGACACTTCGCCAAACCAGTTCACCTCGCGAAGCTCAATCACGTTTCCTTGGGAAGGAGTGGTGCGCTCATGCGCAACTACCAGTACATTCTGTTCAATATCCTTCTCAACCACATACCAGGGACCCTGGCGTGCGTCACCTAGCGCAACACGCTCGCCAAGTGTGTGGAGGAGTGCGCCGTTGTGACTTCCGACTATGGCACCACTCAGATCAACGGCACTTCCCGGACTCGTACCAAACTCATTAATGAGAAAATCCTCAACTGATATGGATCCAAGAAAACAAATTCCCTGACTATCCTTCTTGTGCGCAACAGGCAGGTGTGCGCGCTCTGCGATCTTCCGAACATCCTCCTTCTCCATCGCACCAAGCGGGAAGAGTGTGTGAGCGAGTGCTGCACCAGGTACTGCCCACAAGAAATAGCTCTGATCCTTTTGAGGAGATACGCCTCTATGAAGTGCCCCGTCAATCATTTGCGCATAATGGCCTGTTGCAACAAAGTCTGCACCTTGCTCTCGTGCATACCGATAGAACGCACCAAACTTCACCTCCCTGTTGCACATCACATCAGGATTTGGAGTGCGTCCTGCCTTATATTCGGCAAGCAAATAATCAATAACGCCTTTCTTGTATTCAGCGCTTGCATCAAGTGTCTCAAACGGAATATGGAGCTTTGCTGCGACCTGCATCGCGTCTCTACGATCACTTGCCCACGTACAGGGCATGCCAGGCGGGTACCAGCCCTGAATAAACACACCGGTGATGTGTGCTCCTGCCTGTTGCAATAGATACGCGGTAACGCTTGAGTCAACGCCACCTGATAGGCCCACATATACTTTTTTGCCATGCACGTTCATAGACTCTATATACCACTAATCTAAGAACCGTTCTCGGTTTCTTTTATGCTCTTCGAATGTTCGTGCGTAGTACATGCGGCCGTCCTTGCCGGTGAGGTAATAGAGATACGTTGAAGGCGTTGGATGCAGTGCAGCAAGAAGCGCGTCGCGCCCTGGGTTTGCGATTGCTCCTTTAGGAAGTCCCGCATTCAAATACGTGTTGTAGGGGGAATCAATATCGGGATCGTTCCCGTTTGGAACATATCCAGATATCCCTTTGGTGTATCCAAACGTTGCATCAACCTGAAGGCGCATCCCTTTCTTTAACCTGTTCCATAAGATGCCCGACACGAGTCGGCGGTCTTCCGGAGTGTTCGCTTCCTTTTCAATGAGCGACGCCATAATGACATCGTCATCAGTCAATGCTAGGTCACTCGTGCGCATATCAAAGTTCTCTCGTAAGCGGGCAATAATATCGGCAACGGGTGTCCCCGGTTCAATGAAGTATGTGTCTGGGAACAAATACCCTTCATGTTGTTTGGCTTCAGTTAAAAAAGCTTCGGTATCAAAATCAGGAAGTGCCGCGCTTAACACCTCGGCCATTTCAAAACTTGCCATGCCCTCGGTGAGGGTAACGCGCACACTCTCTATACCCGTGTCACCCTCCTTAATACGTGACGACACTTGGAACATGTTGAGGGGCACATTAAAAAGATAGCGCCCTGCATGTATGGAGCGGTCGGAGCCTGTAGCACGAGCCCAGAGCGTAAACATGAATGACGAGCGAATTACATGGGTGTCTTCAAGCTCCTCAGCAATCACCGAGAACGGCACATCTTCTCGGACCGCAATCAGCGAATGCGTTGGAAACTGATCAGGGTCTGAAAACAGGAGGTGCCAGGTAAGTCCAAGAACGAGTATCAGAAAACCAACGGTAATTTTTATATACTGAACACGCGAAAGTGAACGAAGCCGAAGAACTAGAGCTTCTCCATTCATACTTAACCTGGAAGATTTGCGGGCGCACCTCCTGTTGTTGACTGAATGCGGGCCAGTCCTGGGGTTGCAACGGTCGCAGACGGTACATGGAAGAGTGTTGCTAGTTCCTCAGTACTCATGACGCTCCAGGTTCCCTTGTATGGGCTATAGAAGAACGCACGGCGCCTGTACATCTCGACCATCAAGTGCATAGAGTGCGCCTGATGGTGTCCGCCTGGATCTTCCCATGGGTACTCAGCGTATTTATTTGACCAATCACCCGTCACCGAGAGTGAGTTGTAGTCTTCTGAAGCAAAAGGTTTAAAGAGTCCAACCAAGTACCCGCCCACGAGACCCTGATAATGTTCCTTGGGTGCGGTATAAAGCGCGCGAATCCCGACATCAAAAGCAAGTTTCCCTACGTTGCGATCAAGCGCAGCCATAGTCTCCGTCTGACCCTTTGTTGGGTTTGGGAATCCACGTGTCTTCACGACTGCTCCTGTAGCAGGATCAAGAAACTCATTTACTTGAGCTATTGAATCGCGAATATTCTGAATCTCTTCTTTTGCCTCGTCCTTCCATGTGTATGGCTTGCCACTCGCATTCTTCTTGTCGTACTTCTCCGTCTTGTGCGTACGGATAATGAGCTGAGCCCAGAGCTGTTCATGAGGACCAAGAGAACCTAAGAGCTCCACAAGCTGCCCTAGTGGATCAGCCTGTTCTTCAGGTTTTGCCGGCTTATCAAGACCGAAGTCTACATACGTGCGGATTGGATAGGGTTGTGGCTTTTGCTTTACGAATTCAAAACCAACCACTTGCTGGGGTTCGTGGGACGGATCTATGAGACGACTGTAGTCCTCAACCTCAATGATTTCCATCGTTGGATACTGCGCGTAGAGCGCACTCTCTATTGCTCTGCGCATCGCGTCACGCGTCCAAATATAAAAGTGCACACGTCCTCCAAGCGACACTAACTCAAGGGAATACCACGGTCTCGTCTTTCCAAGGACCAACCGCTTCCACCACGTCGCCTCTCCAGGACCCAGGTGCATTGCAGAAAAAACGGACTCCATCGCAGCAGGTGTTTTCATAGTGTCGCGCGGCATCCGGAGCTCAAGAAGAATGGTCTTGTTTTCAGCAATGGCTGCAACACGATTAGACGTCACATATTGAAACCAGGTCCAACGTAAGAGAACGAGCGGAAGCCACAAAGGGGCAAAGAAAATAAGAAACCCAAAGTTACGCAGCGACTGTGCTGGCGCAAAGATAAAAAATCCAACAAGCATTACGATGAACGCAATGATGAGTGGGCGCGCCGCAATATGCAGACCACCTTCGGTGTGTCCGGTATGCATCCATCCTTCAATAATATGAAGGAACGGGAGTCCTCCGCCTCCGCCGCTCGACATAGGCTCAGTATAGCGCAGAGAACGAGAAAACCAGGCTTTGGAGCCTGGTTTTCTGTGAGTTAGACGAGAGCGTATTTTCCGTCCTTCTGTCGCTTGAAGTGTTTGGGGTCGTTGAGGTTTACCAAAATCGTGTTGTCCTTCACGTAGCGAACTTTCTTCACTGCCTCAATCACCTCCTCACGAGTCATGGACTTTTTCTTGAGTACGTCCTTGATGACGTCACGCACGACACCTGGCTGGTATCCCCACTCAGCAAGTGCGTAGAGACCACGGCCCACAAGTACAAAACGCTCATCTTTGATGAGCTCATTATGGGTGGTTGCAACGTGTGCCTCCTTAGCAAAGAGTGTGCCGATAGCTTTTGCGACATCAGAGAAGTGCATAGGAGTACCGGCCCGCTTTATGACGAGGTATGCGTAGTCACGAATACCTTTGGTGCGAATAGTTGGAGATGTTGACTTGCCCCATTCAGATAGAGGGTTAGAAGACATCGTCTTTGAAAGAGAAAGCCATCGCTTCAGGATCTCCTCTTCTTTGTATGCTTCGTTCACATCCTTAAGTTCCTCAAGGAAGCGCTCAAGCATCTCGCCTTCGGCAAGTACCTCGCTATCTGAAAGAGAAGAATACAGGCGAGAAAGGGCTGAGTGCACCACTTCTGCAGTGTTCTGGTCAATGTGCCAGCGGGCGTAGAAATCCTCCGTCTCACGCTCACGGAAGAACGCACTTCCGACAACGAGAAGGAAACGAATACGGTTGCGACTCTTCTCGTCGCTTGCAAGTCCTGATAGGAGCTCCTCCTCGTGGACGATACCGCCAAGAGCGCGGATATGATCACAAAGTTCGTTAAATGCAGGAGTTGCGTCTTCAAAGGCCTTGGAGGTACGTACAGCCTCAATTCCCGCTGCCTCAATCTGACGAACACGTTCGCGGGTGATGCCCCAGCGCTCTCCAATAGCTTCAAGCGTCTCGCGTTCAGCTGAAGTACCAAGCCCAAAACGGTAGGTGAGGACTTCACGTGCTCGCTCAGGAACTTCAGAAAGAATACGCTTTACAAGCGCAGTAGAATCAAAGGAAAGTGTTGAATTCGCTTGCTTTTTGGCAAGCGTCTTCTTAGCTCCTGTAAGCGATGTGGCGACCTTTTTGGGCATACTTATTGGCGGTTAGTCAATTACTTATACCAGATTGCTCAATATACGTCAAACTGTGGCTCTGGGGAGAGAACGAGGGTCCGGAAGCACCAGAAGAAGGTGTTCAAAGATGAGTTTGAGTGGAGCCGAGCGTTCATGGAGAATCTCCGTGAACGAGATCAAATCGGTCAAAAGTGAAGCTTTCATGTGTTCTTCACCCTTCCTCACCTTGCTCGCATACACCACCTGAACCAGTTCTTGAAGCAGTATGAGTGCGTCTTGGCGTGCTGCTTGTTTTTCTCCTGCCTTCTCTGACTTAGAACGCGTGACTATTTTCTCAAGGTACGTCCTCCGCTCATCCGTGCTTAGAGAAAGAAACTCACGTGCCCGCTCAGTTCCCTTTTCTTCCGACTCAGGCAGCGCAATAAGACGAGACTTCAGCGTGGGAAGCAATACACCTTCAGACGGAATGACAAGGAATAGTGTTGTTCCTTCGTGCGGCTCTTCAAATAACTTCAACATTGCGTTCTGTGCTTCGTGGAAAAGGCGCGATGTTGCAATGATGATTGCCTTTTGATCACCCGCTACCGGCATTTGCATCTCGTATGTAATTAAACGCCTCGCTTCCGTTACTGAAAAGCCTGGAAACCGGAAGATGGTGACATCAGGGTTTCCGCTGGTCGTGAGTTTGAGTTCCCGTTCAACAAATAAGCATGCACGCTTGATACCTTCTTCAAGGTTTCCGGTTACGTAATACGCGTGATGCGCCATAGAGGGATAATACCGCACCCACGTATTCTTGACAGGGACCCATGATAAGTGCGAACGTGAGTACGGCACTTAGGAAAGGGTACAGCCATGCGCGTTTCCCTATTAAGCGTTCTTTGTGGGCTCGCTATCATGAATCCCGCGCTCGCCGCTTCCGAAGCTCCCCTGCCCGAAGTTGGGCCTAAGATCTTCGTCTCGCCTATTGGCCAAGAGGCCGCGGTCGACACGCTTGCCGATCGCGTTCGTGCTGCGTGCGTTGACGGCGCTCGTCAGACTGGCGATGTGGGCAATGTCCAGAAACTCAATGAATGCATCAATGCTCTAAGCGGCGGCACGACTATGGTCTACCACGTGGGCGAGCTCACCTGCATTCGCATGCACATCACAGTCGGCGAACGCACCAGATCCCGTCCGGCTGACCAGCCGAGCAGACAACCGACCTCACTTACGACTGATGTCGCCGACCGAGAACTCGGCTTCAGTGTGTGTGTGAGCCCATAGACGACGGAAGGCCGCTCACGTGCGGCCTTTCTCCTATCGTTTGGTCAAAATCGTCTTTTTATACGTATCCAAATGCCGAAGCGCGATACCCGTTCCGCGCGCCACACAGAAGTATGCGTCTTGGGCGAGTTTTGCGTGTACTCCGGTTCTGCGGAACACCAGTTCTGGAAGATTACGGAGTTGGGAAGTCCCTCCGGTAAGCATGATGCCGTTATCAATGATGTCGCTTGCAAGCTCCGGTGGTGTTTCTTGGAGTACCTTGCGAATCGCACCTATCATCTCACGGAGCTCTCTGTTCATGGCTTGGACCATTTCGTTGGTCTTGAGTTCAATCGTACGTGGTAGTCCTGAGACCAAATCTCTTCCTTTAACGGCCATGGAGAGCTCTTCAGCCACAGGGACTGCAGAACCAATATGAATCTTGATCTCTTCAGCTGTCTTGTCTCCAATCGCAAGGTTGTATTGCTTTTTAACGTAATCAATGACCGCACGGTCTAGTTTGTTGCCCGCACATTTGACCGACGCAGACGCCACAATACCGCCAAGCGAAATCACCGCAACGTCGGTGGTTCCACCTCCTATATCAACCACCATGCGTCCAAGAGGCTCTTGTATAGAAATACCTGCACCAATAGCAGCAAGGATTGGCTCCTTCACGACAAATGCGTCAGCTGCTCCTGCTTTTGCCGCAGCTTCAATCACCGCACGCTTTTCTGTTGAAGTCACGCCGGCGGGAACGGAAATGAGTACCGTTGGTTTAAACATATTCCACCGACCGAGCGCCTTGCGCATGAAGTATCGAAGCATTGCTTCTGTTACTCGATAGTCCGCGATCACTCCGTCCTTCATAGGTCGGTATGCGGTTATACCTTCATGGGTGCGTCCGATCATTGCTTTGGCCTCAACCCCAATAGCAAGCACTTTGTTCGTCTCGGTAGAGACTGCAACCACAGACGGTTCGTTCAGTACGACTCCTTTTCCGGGCACAAACACCAATACGTTGGTAGTACCAAGATCAATACCAAGTCGCGGGGAGAAAAATGCCATCGGGGAGCATGATAACGCATGCCCGGCGTAGCGTCCAAATTGTGCTTACCATGGTATACAATGATCCACACCATGAGCACCCCCGAAGAGCTCAATTTCCTCGTTGAGGGCGGACACCCGCTCTCAGGAACCATAACGACAAACCGCTCCAAGAACGGTGCGGTTGCTCTCCTTGCGGCTTCCCTTTTAAACAAAGGAACCACAACGCTGACCAATGTTCCCAAAATTGAGGAAGTACACCGACTGATTGAAGTGTTGGTGTCTATGGACGTGTCGGTTGTGAGGGAAGGACGTAACCTAATCATCACCCCGCCTAAAACCATCGCCATAGGTTCTATTGATAAGAAGTCCGCAATGCGCACAAGGAGCATCCTCATGTTCATTGGGCCACTCATCCATCATTGCAACTCATTCAATATTCCTCAGTCAGGAGGTTGTAACTTCGGACTACGCACCGTGCGTCCACACCTGTGGGCGCTGGAGCGCTTTGGTGTGTCCATAGAAGCACTGGACGAGAGTTTTGCCGTCTCACATGAGGGCCTCCATCCTGCAACCATCGTTCTCCATGAATCAAGCGACACCGCGACTGAGAACGCACTCTTTGCAGCTGCTCTTATTCCAGGCATCTCCGTTATCAAATACGCGTCAGCTAACTATCAGGTGCAGGAAGTGTGTGGGTTCCTCCAGGCACTTGGCGTATCCATTGAAGGTATTGGAACCACCACACTCACCGTTCAGGGCGTCTCAGAGATTAATCAGGACGTTACCTACTCCGTTGCAGAAGACCCTATTGATGCGATGTTCTTCCTTGCGGCCGGGATTGTAACTAAATCAACACTCACCATCGCTAAAGCACCCATTGAGTTCTTGGAACTTGAGCTTGCGACTCTGGAGAAGATGGGACTTGAGTACTCGCTCTCTGACGCCGGTGTTTCAGAGAACGATATAACTAAACTTGCTGACATTCATATTTTGCCTTCAACACTCACTGCGTTCCCGGAGAAAATCCACGCACGCCCCTATCCAGGTCTCAATATTGATAACCTTCCTTTCTTTGCTGTTATCGCGACCCAGGCAACGGGTACGACACTCATCCACGACTGGACCTTTGAGAAGCGCGCCATTTATTACACGGAACTTGATCGCTTGGGTGCTGAGACCGTACTCATGGATCCGCATCGCATTCAGATACAAGGACCTACCCCACTTCACTCGGCTCAGATTGTTTGCCCACCAGCACTGCGCCCTGCGACCATTCTTCTCATTGGTATGCTCGCTGCTTCAGGCAAGTCTATATTGCGTAACGTGTACAGCATTAA
>CAZPVV010000020.1:0-9692 GCA_964590505.1 uncultured Candidatus Saccharibacteria bacterium
AAAAGCGTAGTGGTCAGGTCATTTTTACGTCCGCAACACCGGGGCCCTACGAAAAGGAGAAGAGTGTTCCTCCTCATGGGCAAATTGTTGAGCAAATCATTCGTCCGACGGGACTTACCGACCCTGAACTTATTGTCAGACCCGTGGTTGAGACGGGAAGTTATAAGGGGCAGATTGCGGACTTCATTACTGAGTCTGAGAGCGTCATTAAGAACGGTGGGCGGGTGCTCGCAACGACCCTCACCAAACAAATGGCGGAAGACCTCTCTACGTTTCTGCGCGAGAAGGGTATTGCTGCTGAATATTTGCATAGTGACGTAAAAACCATTGATCGCATCACTATTCTTACCGAGTTCCGGAAAGGAAAGTTTGATATTTTGGTTGGCGTTAACTTGCTTCGAGAAGGACTTGATCTTCCTGAAGTTGAGCTTGTCGGGATTCTGGATGCTGATAAAGAAGGCTTTTTGCGCTCGGACACTGCACTCATTCAGACTATTGGGCGCGCAGCACGCAACATTCTTGGTCGCGTCATTCTCTACGCCGACGTCATGACCGGATCGTTGGAGCGCGCTATTGGCGAGACTGACCGCAGACGCACCGTTCAGATTGCGTATAACAAAAAGCACAACATCACTCCCCTTACGATCAAGAAAGAAATCAGAGACATTTCTGAGAGTATGCGGAGCGACCATCAGCGAACCGTTGATTCGCTTCTAACGCTTGATGCCAAGCTCTTCGCCGAGGACCCTGAAGCGTTTCTTGCTGATAAACGGCAGCAAATGAGCGAAGCTGTTGAAGCGCTTGATTTTGAAACGGCAGCTATTATTCGTGACGAGATCTACACCCTTGAAGGGAAGGAAACACCAGGCAAGAAAGCAGGAAGATCAGGATCAGCGAGGAAAAAGGGCCGAGGACGCTAGCTTCGGGTGCTATCATCCTTAGTATGAGTATTCGCACATTGCTCGGGCTCCTCTTTGTAGGAACCTTGATGCTTGCGCTTGGTTTTATATACGCGCTCATGGGCTTTTTGAAGGCCCGCATGTTTGAATTGTTCCCTCCGGAGCTTCAATCACAAGCTGAAGTAGCACTTCAACTACTTATGGCACAAGAAGCACTTGCGCTCTTCCTGTTTGCCATTGTGCTTATGGGCCTCGTGTTCTACGTCATGAGTCATCTCATTGTGCGTCCTTTGAAGATGATCATCGCGGGCATGGATGCATTTGCGAAAACAGGTGAGCGTCTTGATATGCCAGACCTTTCTGGTACACCAAAGGAAATTCGCACCTTGGCCGGGGTGTTTCAGGAGTTCATTGATAGGGTTGATCAAGTGCATAAGCATGATATGGAAATTTCTCGTGTGAAGTCAGACTTTATCTCAACTGCAGCGCACCAATTGCGTACCCCACTCACCGGTATTCGCTGGGCACTGGAGGCTCTTGAGAAGGAGAATCTTACCGAGTCCCAGAAAGTGCTCGTTATGAGTGCGCGAGACAAGAGTCATGACTTGGTTGATACCGTGGGTACGCTTCTTGATATTTCCTCTATTGAGTCAGGCAAATACAAGTATGTATTTGAAACGGTTGATATGGGCGCACTTATCGCTGAGGTGTCTAAAGACTTCGCTCCACTTGCCGGTCAAAACCAAGTGTCTCTCTTTTATGCAAAAACTGATGAGAAATTGCCTGCGGTTCGTGTTGATACCAACCGCATTAAGTGGATCTTGAACAATCTTATTGAAAACGCTATTCGCTACACACCACCAGGAGGAACGGTGCGTGTGTCAGCTGACGCAGGCGACAAACGGCTCCATGTTCGCGTGCACGACACGGGCATCGGTATTGCACCCAAAGACCGTGCAAACATCTTTGAACGCTTCTATCGTGCACCAAACGCTATCACCAAAGAGAACCAAGGAAATGGTCTCGGGCTTTATATTGCCCGCACTATAGCTGCTGATCATGGGGGAGATCTTAACTTTGTGGCCAATACAGACGGCCCGGGCACCACGTTTGTGCTGTCCCTACCCCTTACCTAGTGATATTTAAGAACATGATACACTTTTGCGTATGACCGAATCAAAGTTCATCATGGTTGTCGAAGACGACCCAATCCTTAAAAACCTGCTGGGCCACACCTTTGCAGGGAAGTATCAGACACTCTACGCCTCAGACGGGAACGAGGCGCTTGCTTTGTTTGAACAGTACAAGCCCTCTCTTGTGCTCCTTGACCTTATGCTCCCAACCATGGACGGGTTTGCGGTGCTTCAGGCTATTCGCTCTCGAACAGATGAACTTAAATCAGTGCCAATTATCATTGTGTCTAACCTCGGACAAGGCTCAGACATTGAGAAAGCGAAATCTATGGGGGCTAATGACTACCTCGTGAAAGCAGAAGTTGAGATTGAGGAGATTGTGAAGAAGATTGAAGGAATGCTTGAAGTCCAGACACCTCCCGCAGCTGTCTAGAAAGTGATATAATTGGACTTGTACCTGCCCCTCCACGGGCAGGATATTTCCATACATGAAGAAAGCAAAGAAGCATGAACAACACCAGGGCGCCGATTGGATATCGGTGAAAGGTGCGCGTACCCATAACCTAAAGAACATTTCTGTTGATATGCCTCGCGGCGTGATGACGGTTATTACGGGCCTTTCAGGTTCAGGAAAGTCGTCTCTTGCTTTTGACACTATCTTCGCTGAAGGCCAGCGTCGGTATGTTGAGTCTTTGTCAGCGTACGCGCGTCAGTTCTTGAACCAGATGCAGAAGCCAGATGTTGATGAGATTACAGGCCTTTCACCTGCTATTTCCATTGACCAGAAGTCCCGCTCCAATAACCCGCGCTCCACCGTGGCCACGGTCACTGAGATTTATGACTATCTGCGTGTGCTCTATGCACGTGCTGGTCAGCCGTACTGTGTGAACCACGACGTGCCTATTGAAAAGCTCTCTAAAGAGGAGATGATCCGTCTCATCATGATGCGCATTAAGGCGCGTAGTGACGCCAAGGCGAAGGAAGTTATGGGTGTTGCGGTTGATAAGACAGCGGTCACGGTGTACGCGCCGGTTGTCGTAGGTCGAAAAGGTGAATACTACCAACTTCTCTATGATCTCTTGGGTAAGGGATACGAGAAGGTGGTGATTGATGGAAAGCCTCAATCGCTACGTGAGAAGGTGGTGCTTGATCGCAATAAGCGACACGACGTTGACGCGGTGGTTGACTCTATCTTTGTCTCTGAGTTCACGCGTAACCCAGATACGGCTCGTGAGCGTTTGTCGGAAGCACTTGAGCTTGCACTTAAGGAAGCGGATGGACTTGTAAAGATAGGGCACGCAGACGGCAGTGTTGAAACGATGTCGGCAAAGTTCATTTGTCCGGACGATGGCATGTCGTTCCCTGAGGTTGAACCACGCCTCTTCTCGTTCAATAGTCCGTATGGTGCGTGCCCAAGTTGTAACGGACTTGGTACCAAATCGCTCTTTTCAACGGATGTGTGTCCGGTCTGTGAAGGCAAGCGACTACGTCCTGAGGCACTTCGTGTGTATCTCAAAGGAAAGGCGAAGGGATTGGGGATTAACGTAGTTGATTTCACCAACTTCTCTATCCGAGAGGCTGCTGACTTCTTGGATGGTGTTGAATTGTCAGCGCTTCGTATGGAGATTGCAGAACCAATCATTAAAGAGATCCGCAATCGCCTCCAGTTCATGCTTAATGTGGGACTTGATTATTTGACGCTCAATCGCTCGGCAGCAACATTGTCTGGAGGGGAAGCGCAGCGTATTCGCTTGGCGTCACAGCTTGGCACAGGCCTTGTAGGGGCTCTTTATGTGCTTGATGAGCCAACCATTGGACTTCATCAGCGGGATAACGATCGCTTGATTCAGACACTCATCTCTCTCAAGGAGCTTGGGAACACTATTCTCGTTGTGGAGCATGATGAGGACACTATTTATGCTGCTGACTACATTGTTGATATAGGTCCTGGAGCTGGCGTGCACGGTGGAGAAGTTGTCGCAACTGGTTGGCTTGATGAACTACTCACGGCTCCCAAGAACGACACTGGTTCCGTTACTCTTTCGTATCTACGTGGCGAGACGGAGATTCCGGTTCCTGAAGAGCGACGCACGAGCGAGAAAGGGTCAATTAAGGTGACGGGTGCGACACTCCATAACTTGAAGAACCAGAACATTGAAGTTCCTCTAGGGAAACTTGTGTGTATTACGGGAGTCTCAGGTTCTGGCAAGTCAACGTTCCTCTATGACATTTTGCACAAGAACATAGCAGCGCGTTTGACTAAACGCGAAGCACCGATAGAACACGCAGCTTCTATTACGGGTACCGAGTATGTGGGGCGCGCCGTACTTATTGATCAGTCACCCATAGGACGCACACCGCGCTCAAACCCTGCAACCTATACCGGTGCGTTCACCCATATTCGCGACTTGTTTGCGTCAACGAGTGAAGCTCGTGCTCGTGGATGGAAGCCGGGACGGTTTTCATTCAACGTGCCTGGTGGGCGTTGTGAGTCATGTCAGGGTAACGGCATGATAGCAGTTGAGATGCATTTCCTTCCAACCGTGTATGTGGTGTGTGACGTATGTAACGGCAAGCGCTTTATGAGCGAGACACTTGATGTCACGTATCGCGGAAAGAGTATTTATGACGTACTGCAGATGACGGTTGAGGAAGCGGAAGTGTTCTTTAAAGATATTCCGGCTATTAGTGATCGTCTGAGTTCACTCAATGCGACCGGTCTTGAGTACTTAACACTGGGCCAGTCAGCAACGACGCTTTCTGGAGGAGAAGCGCAGCGCGTAAAGATTGCCTCAGAGCTCTATCGTCCAATCACGATGAAGACTATTTATCTCTTGGACGAACCTACTGTTGGTCTCCACTACGAAGACGTGCGCAAACTGATTGATATTCTGCAGGAATTGGTTCGTCGCGGAAATACGGTTGTGGTTATTGAACACAACCTTGATGTGATTAAGTCGGCTGACTATTTGATTGATTTTGGTCCTGAAGGAGGAACGGGAGGCGGGAAAGTGGTTGCGAAGGGCACACCAGAGGTGGTGGCTGAGTCTGAGAAGTCGCATACGGGTGCGTATTTGAAGAAGGCGTTAAAGAAGAAATAGAAAACGCTGGGTGTTAGTCACCGCAGCGTCCTTTCTAGTTGTGTTTGTTCGCTAAACGCTCCGCAACCCATGATCCATGTGTGCGAACCAGCTCCTTGCCAGCGATTCTTGCGCCGAGTTCAAAGCAGTACCCATACAAAATCATTCTGTAAACGAAGCGGCGCTTGATCCTACCGAAGCGCTCAAAGTGCTGCATCGTTCGGGTGTAGCCAGTGACCGTGTTCTGCGCAAAGCCTGTGAGCGCCAGGTATACGATGCAGAGCACGATAGCTAACGAATCAACCCAGATCCACACCCACAGTTGACGGGATACTGCCGTGTAAAGCGCAAAAGGTAAAAGCATGACAGCGACAGTTTGGGGGCAGGTGTACTTGTTTTGTAGTAAACACCATATCCGTAGTTGCAGACCTTTCATGAGTCCCTCCAAGAACATTCGGCTGTACTATGTATTTATGAAGAAGAAGTGTCAAATGTTTACAAATGAAAGTGGCCGTCCCTCGCGGGGCGGCCACTTCAAAGATCAGCGCTAGTGGATGCGCTTCCCATGGAATCCTTGTCCGAAGACAACGAAACCAATGGCAGCGCCTAGGAAGGAACCGATGAGGCGCCAAGCCAGTTCAAGCTCAATCTGCAGTACGGCCTGCACGCCCGTGATGAAAACTATGAGCGCGCAGAGCGTAAGCAGGAGTAGAACAGTAGTGACGACTCTAAGCCGCGGGCGAACGCACCTGCAGATCCAAGCAGTGACGAGGCCGAGGAGCATAAAGCTCCCGGCCAGAAGCAAGACCAGACGCATGTCTGTTGTGTCCATTGATAACCCCTCTCAAAAAACTACGGATTAGTTATACGTCTGCTCATTTATCTGTCAAATGTACTAGAATGCTTCTATGGAGCGCGCTCGTCTTATAAAACTTGAACTCCCGGACTGTCCGGGCGTGTATTTATTTACCCGAGGTAAAGGGAAGTCAAAGCAGATTCTTTATGTTGGGAAGGCGTCGTCTCTTCGCGACCGTGTTCGTTCGTACTTTGATGACGACCTTATTGCAACCCGCGGTCCTCGTATTGTGGATATGGTTACCAAGGCCGATGGTCTTTCCTTTGAAACAACACCCACGGTGCTTGAGGCACTCGTTCGTGAGGCGGCACTTATACGACTCCATACGCCGCCCGCAAACGCGATGGGTAAGGATGATAAATCATTCCTGTATGCAGTGGTGACGGACGAACACATTCCCCGCATACTCGCCATTCGAGGAACGGAGCTTGATTTCAAGGGAATGAGGTATGGGCAGGTTCCTTTGAAAGCGATACACGGGCCTTTTCCTTCAGGACTTCAGTTGAAGGCTGCACTGCGTATTATTCGCCGTATTTTCCCCTTCTACGACACGCCACGTCCTGTTGGTGAAGGAAGTAAGCATACAAGGGCTAAAGTGGAGTTTAATAGGCAGATTGGGCACTATCCACGTGACATGGAGCGTTCAGACTATATGCGCTCCATACGTAACGTGTCGTTGTTCCTTTCGGGACGTGTGAAGACATTGCGCACCACTATCGCGCGTGAAATGAAGCAAGCAGCAAAAGATTTGCGCTTTGAGGATGCCGGAGAAATGAAGCGACAACTCTTTGCGCTTGATCACGTGCAGGATGTGTCACTCATTCGTGAGGATAGAGGTCAGGAAGTGGCTGGGCCCCGTATTGAAGCCTATGACACTGCACATATCTCAGGAACAGACGCTATTGGGGTTGTGGTGGTTGTGGAGAATAGTCAGCCAAACAAGGAGAGGTATAGGACCTTTAAAATAAAGGGAGTAGGAGGCAAGTCGTTGAATGATGACATTGCGTCTCTTAAGGAGATATTGTCTCGCAGACTCGGGCATCCTGAGTGGCCACTACCTAAAGCGTTTGTGGTTGATGGTGGGAAAACACATAAGAAAGCAGCAGAAACCCTTCTTAAGGAGGTTGGTGTGGGTATTCCAGTGGTAGCCGTGGTGAAAGATGAGAAGCATCGTCCACGAGAAGTTATTGGCTCACTACGTGCTGGGATTACAGACGCTGACGCCGTGCTCGCTAACAACGAAGCACATCGATTTGCGGTAACGAAGCATAGACAAGCGAGGACGAGACGAATGCGTGCAAAATAGTTGATACTTGCTATTGTTGAGGAAATTGGAGGTCTTTCTGATGCTACTTATCGCTCTTGCAGTAGCTCTTGCGTTGAATATCGTACTCAAGTGGCGCCAACGTACGCTTACAAGTACACACGTCCTTGTTTCTGCCGCACTTTTCGTAATTATGGTTGCATGGGCGGCAGCGAACGGAGGATTCGCACAATATGGAGTTCCAGGAATATTTGATTCCAACACTACAGGCCACGACCCTTGAATGAGAGTCGTGGCCAAGCCTTTGCTATACTAATTGCATGCAAGGCACTGTTGTCGGAGTTCTCCGGGGAGGACCGTCACGCGAACACGACGTTTCGCTTAAGACCGGGCACGCCATAGTTACCAATCTCCCCACGGACCGATTCATCGTGCGGGATATCTATATTGATAGACAGGGTGTGTGGCATGAGCGTGGTATCCCTACCGACCCTACTCGTGCTCTACGCACGGTTGATGTGGTTGTTGTAGGGTTACATGGGGAATATGGAGAGGATGGGGAAGTACAGAAGGTGCTTGAGCGCCTTGGTATTCCCTATACGGGCTCTGATTCACTGGGTTCATACCTTGCGATGCACAAAGTGCTCGCTAAAGAGCGTGCACGTGAGGCAGGGCTTCTTACGCCCCGTTATACCCTCATAGAAGAAGGATCTGATGTTGAAGCTCATTTGGCGGATATTATTAGAACCTTTCATCAACCGGTGGTGGTGAAGCCCGTGAAGTGGGGCTCGTCGGTTGGGGTGTCAATTGTCGGCGGGTATCAGCCTGTCCGAGAGCAGGTGCTAAAGCTTCTTGGGGAAGGATCAGGTGGCGTATTGGTTGAAGAGGTGATTAAGGGCACAGAAGCTACCGCAGGAGTGGTTGAGGGACTTCGGGATATGCCTTTGTATGCCCTTCCTCCGGTTGAGATTGTTCCTCCTTCAGGCAGTTTCTTCTCGTACGACGCAAAGTATTCAGGAGCAACACGGGAGATTGTCCCTGGCCGGTTTACGCGTCACATTTCAAATGAACTCATGCGCCAGGCGCAAGTGATGCATGAGGCACTGGGTCTCCGGCACTATTCCCGCTCAGACTTTATTGTCTCGCCAAAAGGTATCTATTATCTAGAGACCAATACGCTTCCGGGAATGACGAAAGAGTCGCTTCTTCCCAAGTCACTCGAGGCTGTTGGTGTTGCTTTTTCCGACTTCCTTTCCTACCTTGTAGATCTTGCGCTTGCGGGCAAGAAACGGTAGGATTTTGCAACGGGCCGTTAGCTCAGTTGGTAGAGCGCTTCATTTGCAATGAAGATGTCGCAGGTTCGAATCCTGTACGGTCCACCCAATGAAAACTCAATCTGTCACGACTTTCGTCTTCTCGTGCCTGCATTGACATGGAAAAGGTTGCTAGCAAATTAGAGTTTCACTGCCTGTGTTTCGATACCGAAGGTCAGTGCGCCTTTGGGAATGAAGTAGAAAATTTCGCACTCGTTCTAAAAGGCAACATATCTCTTTTTTCTAAGACTAGTAAAATTATTGATTCAAGCTCAAGTAGCTGCATCAAAGACGATGAGAATGGGGTCTCTGTAACAGTAAGCAAATTGCCAGGAGTCTCGACGGTTGACTACACTGGTGTCTTCTACCTCAAATGTGAAAAAACGACCGTCGATGAAGACTACACGTTTTTTAACCAGTTCCGCTTTGATCTAATGAAGTATCTTGTGGAACAAAAATTTGGAAAGATCTATATAACGCAAGATGATCTTTCTGCCACGTTACTCAATAAGCTTTACTTGAAGATAAATAAGGTTGAGAATCTTCTTCGATCGTACATCGTCAAGCACTTTTCCGTTACACAGGGCGTAAGTTCTTGGTTTACGCAAGTGCTTGATAACGATACGAGAAGTAAGGTTAATAAGCGCAAGGCAAATGAAGACACGTTCACAGAAATCGCGGACACGGAGTTTCTGATCGATACCCGAATTTATCTTACTGATTTTGAAGATATTGGAAACATTATCTATGCAAATTCTTACGGGAACTACACCGCCGGTGACTTGATCGACCGAATTAAGAGCTCAGAAGACCTTAACGAGCTAAAAACCAATATTCAGAAGAATATTGAAAGATATTTTGCCACCTTTAAGGACGTTGATTTTCAAAATAAATGGGAGTTTCTTCGCGTTATTCGACATAAGGTGGCGCATAACGGTCTACTTTCACTTAATGACTATGTTAAAGCAAAGTCATTTTTGGATGAGTTAATAGTATTTCTGGAGGCTCGTGATGATGAAAAGATAATCATTCAGCCTCTGGAGGATGAATATATAGATATCGAAAAGCGACAGTATTTGTATGCCAGTCCTCACTCAAGTTTCTATGCGGCCATTACGCGGGAAGAGTTACTAAGAGAGATTAGTTC
>CAZPVV010000021.1:0-9534 GCA_964590505.1 uncultured Candidatus Saccharibacteria bacterium
CTGGGACCGTCTCCTTAAAAGGGAGCTGCTCTACCAACTGAGCTATGGGCGGTAGAACTAACCTACCACCCAACAGCACACTTTTCTAGTACGAGAAGGCATCAACCGTTAGACCATCGCTATCCAGAAGTTTGATGGTGTCATTCTTCGCTTCCCACAAGTCACCCTGTGCTCGTCCCAAGTAGACTCTCCAGGTACGTCCCCAGAAGGTGCGATCGTTTGCGTGGAAGGTGGTGCAGGCGTTGTAGGTGTAGTGCGCGCGCATGAATGCGAAGCACTCACTGGAAGTACCGCTCGCTCGTGAGCTTGGTGTCTCACAGCGGGGAAGTGCACTCACGGCACTGCGACACTTTTGATAGTCGGCAGCGGCTCCATTATAAAAACGATCAAAGTCATCAAGAGGCGCCGGACAATTGAGGGAGAGAGACGGCATGAAGTCTTGGCGCTCACCAAGATACCCAGCACAACTATTCTCGCGGAACGATGTCCCAACAGGAGAACGACCGGTTGTAACAACTGCGCGCTCTCCTGGCTGAAGAATAATCGCGCCACTGTTATTCACACTTCCAAACTTAAAGAGTGTGGTGCCGGTTGGGATACGTCCCCACGTTCCACTACGTGTGCTCACCAACTTCCAGCCCGTTATGGAGATGTTTTCTTTAGCGCTCCCTGACGCAGTCAGCACAACGTACTCCTCATCAGTATCAGTCTTTGCAAGAGCGGTAGTGTTTTTCACAATAGATACCTTTCCGCGATAGGGAGACGGTGTGCCAAAGAGGCGAGCTGCTTGAAGGTCCTTCTGAAGATCTTCAAGATCGTCCTGTGTTTTCCATAGAGTGGTCTGCGCACTTCCTGAACTACTCTTAGAACCGCCACCACCTGTCCACCAATTACTCTCGCCCGGCACTATGTCCCACCAGTTCCCGTAACCCTGTTGTTCTTGGCCAACGTTTGTAACCGGTGTGATAAAAGGGCCCGCAGTTGAAATAGGTCGGTCAGGACCACCCGTTGCAACCCATGCAACGAACAAAAACAGAATCATCGCAAAGAAGAAGAATGCGTTTCCGTACATTGCCCTTATGATACCAACTATTTAGAAAGCTTCTTGAGTTCCTCGCGCACAACCTGAGCATCGCTCCACACTTCGCGCTCGCCACCAGCGCGCATGATATAGGGGTCGGTTCCTTTGCCGGTTATGAGCACGGCGTCGCCAGTACGTGCCTCGCTCAGTGCCGCGTTAATTGCTTCACGGCGATTCATGATAATGCGAGGAGGGCGCGACATACCTTTAGCCATCTGTTCTACGATCTGGGACGGGTCCTCATCGTACGGATCTTCGTCAGTCAGTATGACCACGTCACACAACTCGTCCGCAATACGTCCCATCTCAGGGCGCTTCCACGTGTCGCGACCACCACCAGTGTTTCCAAGAACACATATCTTTCTGACGGGGTATGCGCTATAGAGTGCTTTGAGAGAGTCAGGCGTGTGCGCGTAGTCAACGACCGCCTGGAAATCCTGCCCCTCATCAATGCGCTCGGTGCGACCAGGGATGCGCTCCAGAGAACGAAGTGCGTCACTAATCGTTTCTAGAGGAACACCAAGAAACTGTGCAGTGCGAATGACGGCAAGCGCGTTCATGATGCTGAATCCCCCAGGAAGTTTGAGCGAGAAGGGGACGGATTGATACGTGAAAGAGGCGGTGCCGGGCCCGAGTACGACATCGTGTGCGTCGCTATAACTAAAGGGGAGCACCTCTTCAACAGGGAGACCAAGGTAGAACGCACTCTGCTCGTCATCTGCGTTTGCGACGACGGCGCGCGGGCGTTTGTGTGAGCGCGCTAGTGCCTTTCCAATGTTTTGCTTGGCTGCTGCATACTTTTCAAACGAGCCGTGCGACTCAATGTGCTCCTTTTGAAGATTGGTGAACACGAGTGCATTCATAGAAAGGAAGAGGTGGCGGTACTGGAGTGTTGCTTCACTCGTTACTTCAACCACAGCGTGTGTCGCTCCCTTGTCTACCGCCTCTCGCAGGAAACGTTGAATGAACCCACGACCCGGCATCGTCATTTTGTAGAGATTCGGTCGCACCTCACCATTTATCGCAAAGTTAATAGTTCCCGCTACGGCACTTGGATGCTTTGCGTAGCGCAGAACCGTAAAGAGCATTTCGGTAACGGACGATTTTCCTTTGGTACCCGTTACGGCAACAACCGTTAGCTTCTGTGCTGGGAATCCATACCAACACGCAGCACCAAACGAAAGCAGGAAGTGATAGGGCTTCACGAGCGCCCTATACACAGAGCGGGGGAGTAGCGTTTCAAGAAAGTGTTTGAGCGTGCGCATAGATTTAGGAAGGACCCTGACTGAGTGCTGCTTTAAGGCGAGCGTCGCGTCCGGCAACATGGAGCGGCACGGACGCAAGCGCCTTGCGAGCTTCACGGTCGGTGTAGCCAAGAGCAACCAGCGTATCAAACACCTCAGCATCGTCCCCCTGGTGCTCACCCTCCGATACCATCATCTTTTCAGAGAGTTCAACCATAAGTTTTTCGGCAGCCTTTTTCCCTAGTCCAACCACTCGTGTGAGGTAGGAGAGGTCACGCTTGCCGATTGCGGTCTGGAGCGCTTCTCGTGGAGAGCGCACCAAAAGGGAGAGTGCGGTCTTTGGACCCACGCCAGGCACGTTCAGGGTCATCTCAAAGAAACGAAGATCCTCCGGGTCAGAAAAGCCATATAGATCAACACCATCCTGCTTTACTGCCATGTGGGTCTTGAGTGAGACCTTTTCTCCTTCACTAAAAGCAGACGGAGAGGGGACCCGTACCATCACACCCCACCCCGACACATCCACAATGATGGCGGTGGGTTCAATACCAAGGACCGTACCCGTAATCTGGCGAATCATTGAAGGTATCGTACCATTTTTGAACCCTGCCTTGCGCAGAACGGCCTCGTAGCGTAGGATTCTGCATACATATGGCTATTACCAAATCAGCAAAGAAGGCCCACCGCGCTTCCCTCAAGAAGCACGTTTTCAACGTGCGTCGTAAGCGAGCTCTTTCCACCGCGGTAAAGACCGTGAAGAAGCTTGTGGCGACAGGGGAGACAAAGGAGGCAACCACCTCATTGTCAGCTGCATACAAGGCAATTGATAAGGCAGCAAAGCGTGGCGTTATCAAGAAGAACACTGCGTCTCGCAAGAAGTCTCGTCTCGTTGCTTCTATCCGCAGGGCAGAAGTGAAAGCGTAAGCTACTCAAAAAGAAAGGGCCGGACTTTAGTCCGGCCCTTTCTTTTATTGGTGCTCCCGGTAGGAATCGAACCTACATTACGAATTCCGCAAACTCGCGTCCTATCCATTGAACGACGGGAGCCGAACGAAAATGACTGTACCGCCCTTAACGACTAATCGCAAGTTTTAGATGCGTAGCAGATCAACAATACGATCAATCACCGACTCGTCGTGTCGGCCCTCTTCAAGGTGATTGGAGACGTATTCATATACATCCATAGGGTCATGGGTGGTGATAGGGATAAGAAGGTGTGGGGTAACCAGACTCTTGGTTTTTATTGAAAGGGCAGGGGGCCAGGATGGGTCAGCATACTCAAGCACGGAGAAGTGCAACATGTTGGCGTATGGGTAGAGGTTTGCGTCAATCACAATACCTTCCTCCGTTATTTGAAAACGATGGATGCGTGGATGCTTTGCAGCATGGAGCGCGATAGAGATAGCGCCAGCACCAACCACAAGAGCAAGAAGAATGTTATTGAACAGAACGCAGGCGACGATACCAGCGATAGCGATAATGCCAAGTGCCCAATACCAATCGGCATTTTTTTGTTCAAACGAATATTCCTTTCCTTGCCACTCAAAGATTGGTGGGCGAGCCATATAAAGGAATGATAGCACCAGTGATCACTAAAGTGTGTTCACATGAACAGTATTGGCGGAGGGGGCGAGATTCGAACTCGCGGTCCCCGTAAAGAGACTCCTGTTTTCAAGACAGGTGCAATAGACCACTCTGCCACCCCTCCGTGTTTGTTACGCAACCTCTTCGTTCTTCGGACGGAAGAATAGAAGATACACAATTTCAAGAATGCCGAACGTGTTGAGGATGAGCATGGCGACAAACCAATACTTCTGGTCGCTCTTTGATGCCTGCCACAGTGCATAGCCTTTGATTGCAAGTGTCCAAACGGACACGACAAGCAAAATAAGGCCAAACACCAAAGGGCTCATACCAAACACCGTTGCCATTGCAGCGAGTCCCATAGGGTCTCCAGGAAATGTGGGTTGCATACGCTTCGGATACTAGCATGATGGAGCGCTAAAGGCACCTCTGGTACGATGAGGTGATGAGGCATCTCGGTATTGATTACGGAACGAAGCGTGTGGGGCTCGCGCTCTCTGACGAAGCGGGTGTTATGGGCTTTCCCCATAAGGTTGTTACAAATGACCGGGACCTGCCCAGACTTGTCACTGACCTTATTAAAAAAGAAGGGGTAGAAGTGGTGGTGATGGGGGAGTCACTCAATTTTAAAGGTGAAGACAACCCCGTGGCGAAGCTTGCGCGATCATTTGCAGAGCAGCTTCAGCGCGATACGGGAGTAACGATTGTGTACGAACCCGAGATGCTCACCACCCAAGAAGCCAGGCGGGACTTTGAAGGCATTCGCACACACGGGATTGTAGACTCCTCGGCCGCGGCACTTATTCTTACCAGCTACCTATCACGCAACCATGATTGATATTGATGACGTTTTGAAAGTAGACGTGAAGGTGGGTACAGTGCTTTCGGCTGAAGTAGTGCCGGATACCGAGAAACTACTGCGACTCATGGTTGATGTAGGAGAGGAGGAGCCCCGACAAATTGTCTCGGGCATCCAAGCATATGTGAGCGACCCGCAGTCACTTGTTGGTAGACAGCTTGCGTTTGTTGCGAACCTCAAACCCCGCACACTGCGCGGTCTTGAATCAAACGGCATGTTGTTTGCAGTAGGGAGCGACGACACGTTCGCTTTTCTTACACCCGACCGACCAGTTCCCCCAGGAACAAGCGCACACTAGAGAGGTGCGCGGTATACTGTGTGCAAATGGTACGAACCGATTTCATGCGCGTCGCACGCGTTGAGCTTGCACCACCACGCTACCTTGCACTTCCAACCGCAGGCATTGATATCTCTGCAAGTGGTATCAAACTCGCCATACTAAAAGAGCACCTGCACGGGCTTGAACTTGATCAGTTTGCAGAGGAGCGACTAGAGCCAGGTGTTATTGCAAACAATGAAATCACCGACAAGAAGAAGGTGATAGAAACACTGAGCATGCTCGCTAAACGACACCGGTTCCGTTTTGCAAACATCGCACTCTCAGAATCCCGAGGCTATTTGTTTGAGGCAGATGTTCCAGGCACGTCTATTGCGGAGATGCGCACCGCAACCGAGCAACACATTGATGAGTTCGTACCGCTTCCACCAAGCGAGGTGGTGTTTGATATCGCGCCCCTGGTAGCGGATAAAGAGACGACGCACGTGGTTGGCGTCGGGTACGCACGACGTGTGGTTGAAGAGTTGCTCATGATTATGGACGAAGCAGGAATACAGGTGCGCGCCATGGAAGGGGAGACGTTCGCGCTTGCCCGCGCACTTCTGCCACACGGAGACACAGAAACCGTACTCATTATTGATATTGGACGCACCACTACTAAGCTCATGGTCGTTGGTAACCGCATGCCGCGCTTTACGACCACTCTTGATATTGGCGGGCACGCACTCACGCTTGCGGTGCAAAAGCACTTCGGCGTAACGGAGGAAGAGGCGAAGAAAGTGAAAGCAGAGAAGGGGCTTATCGCAGGCGACGAGGGCGACGAGTATGTATCGGCCATGCTTTCAACCGTTTCTGCAGTGCGTGAGGAGATAGCACGACGTCTTGAATATTGGCAGAGTAGAGCAACACAGGTCTCAGCACACCAGCCCGTTACGCGAGCAATTTTGGTTGGAGGGAATGCGACCGTGCGCGGACTTCCAGAGTATCTTGAAGCAACCCTTAAGATTCCGGTTGCGCTTGGCGATGTGTTTACCAACCTTGCGCCTAAAAGTGATTGGTTGCCGCCGGTAGACTACATGGAATCACTTGCATACGGCACTGCAACGGGCCTTGCACTACGAGAATATGTACCGTGAACTAACCAATCTTCTCCCCACAGAACGAAGTCGAGCATTTCGGCATGAGTATTTCCTGCGTCTCATAACCGTTGCGCTCGTATTGCTTGCGTTTGTGGTGGTTGCTGCAGGCGTTATGCTTATTCCAAGCTACCTTGCCTTTACTGATGAGCTACGAGTTCAACAAGAAGAGTTGGCGCGCGTTTCGCTCGCGCTTGAATCGACCGAGGAGAAGCAAGTCGGTGCGCGCCTTTTACAGCTTGAAGCAGATAGCGCACACCTTGCCCGCCTTGCAACGATGCCGAGCGTGAGCAACACGGTGCGTGCCGTGCTTATGGTCCCACGACCCGGCATTAGACTGGACCAGTTTGCGTATTCGCCCGGCAAAGATGCGGGCACGCAGAACCTGATGATTTCGGGAACTGCAGATACGCGAGACGCGTTGCGCCAGTATAATCTCGCTCTTACCGCACTTCCATTTGTAGAGCGAAGCGACCTTCCCATAAGTGCGTATGCGCAGGAGACTGACCTTATGTTCACTATTACGCTCACGGGCGCCACACAACCATGAAGAAGTCTTTCGTTCACATCGCCATAGCCAGCAGCCTACTTCTTGGAAGTGTCGTTGCATACGTGCTGTGGTACGCAGAGGTTGAGAAGACGAGAACTGCTATCACCACAACCGCACTTGAGGTAGAAGCAAAAACTGCCGAAGCAAAACGTATCGCTCAAGCCAAAGGCGCACTCGCTGCACTAAGTGAGAACGAAGCACGTATTACGGAATACTTTGTTTCAAACGATGACATCGGCACTTTCCTTGAAACCATTGGACGAACAGGGAACCATCTTGGATCAAAAGTAACTATTGTGAGTGTTACCGAGGATGCGCTCGCAACACCGCGCACACGGGTTGTGCTTGCAGTAACGGTGACCGGATCCTTTGATGCGGTCATGAAGACTGTGGGCGCGCTTGAGTATGGTCCGTACGATGTTGAGCTACGAAATCTTTCCGTTGATGCCGCTCGCCAAGAAACAGGTCCAACAGTATGGACCGCGGTTGCTACCTATTCATACGGCGCACAAACACCATGAACTTTCACCTACCAAAACAACTCGCTCTGCTTTCTCGCATAACGTATGGTAAGCGCGTGCACCCTCAGCGTGACTGGTTGATGCTTCTTGCGGTAGCAATGATGCTTCTCATAGTTGCTGCACTATGGAGCGCAGTTTTGTACGCGCGTGGTACGCATAGAGATACCGATACTCAGACACCAGTAGCACCAACAGGCGTGTCACTTGAAGCGCTTGAAAAGACCACTGCACTTTTTGAAGCACGTGCACAGGAGGAGGAAAGATATCGAAGCGAATATCGCTTCGTTGACCCAAAGCAGTCAAATCGTTAAGGTGATAGAGCCCCCATAGCTTAATGGATAAAGCAGGAGACTTCTAAGCTCTTGATCTAGGTTCGATTCCTGGTGGGGGCACAGATAACAAAAGGCACCGCGCGGGTGCCTTTTGTTAAACGTGTGGGCGATAGAGGACTCGAACCTCTGACCATCCCGGTGTAAACGGGGTGCTCTACCAACTGAGCTAATCGCCCTCTAGGTTCCCACCATACAACATCTAGTGTAGTTTTAAAAGCATGGAGCAACTGGTGGCCATTGTGCACGGTAGAGTGCAGGGCGTGTGGTTCCGTGACTATACTCGTCAATGCGCTCGTGAGCTTGGAGTAGCTGGCCAGGTCAAAAACCAAGAGGACGGAACGGTGCACGTTATTGCTGAGGGCGCACCGCACATACTTGAGACCTTCTTAGAGCGAATTAAAGAAGGACCACCACTCGCCAAAGTCTCAAAGGTGCAAGTTGCCTGGCATACCGCAAAAGGGGAGCACGATATTTTTGTAATTGCAGACTCATAAACACATGAACATTCTTTTTGAAGACGAAAACGTTGTCGCGGTATTCAAGCCGTCGGGTGTTATGACACACCCAGACGGACACACCACTGATGAGACGGTGAGTGATTGGTTTGCTCGCACATACCCTGCAAGTAGTGAGGTGGGGGAGACACAGCGACTGAAAGACGGAACCGAGATTCGCCGTCCTGGTGTGGTGCATCGACTTGATCGGGAAACGTCAGGAGTACTCGTGCTCGCCAAGACCCCAGAAGCACATGAAATGTTGAAGAACGCATTTAAAGAGCGTGTGGTTAAGAAAACATACCTTGCCTTGGTGTATGGGGTTTTGAAAGAAGCTGAGGGTGTTATTGATTTTGCTATTGGTCGTTCTCGCAAAGACTTCCGTTTGCGCAGTGCTCAACCAAAGGCTCTTGGTGTCATGCGTGACGCCATCACACACTTCAAAGTGATTGGTGACATTGGTTCGCACTCGCTCGTTGAGGTACGTCCACTCACTGGACGTACACACCAGATACGCGTGCACCTAAAGGCAATTCATCACCCTATCGTATGTGATTCGCTCTATGCTCCGAATCATCCCTGCGACCTTGGCCTTACTCGCTTGGGCCTACACGCATATCAACTTGAGATGCCGCTCATGTCTGGCGAGCGCATCACCATCACGGCTCCTGTTCCCGACGATATGAAGGAATCAATTGCGCTATTCCCTAACACGGAGTATCTTCAGGCCTAGTTGTAACTTTTAGGGGGTGTCGTCATGACATTCAAGGAACTAATGGCGGGAGCACGAGCGCTTCCGCTTCTCGAGCAGTACAAGCTTCGTTCCGTGATGATTGTCCTCAAGAGGGACGCACAGATCGTCGCGCATGCGGCACGTACTGCGCGAGCGGTCGTCCATCGCCGATTTGGCACGCCGGCCCAGAAGCAGGCGCTCCTCACTGGGCTCCTGCTTTACAGCGCACGCAACGCCTTGGAACTTAAGGTTCCAGAAAGGACACTTGAGGCTGCTGTTTTTACGTGGCGGCCAGGCGAAGGGGTGGCTATGCTTCGAGGTCGCTCGGAGGAGCTGGAGGAGCGTGTGATCAAGTTCGAGTCGGTAACGGGTCAAACGAGCGACCCAGACCGGGCTCGCACGCTCTCAGTCGCACTGTTTTCAAGCGTCATTCGGGTCATGGAGGCCCACGGCTTCGCGCTTGAAGACCTCCAGATCCCCGAACAGGCCTCGGCCTAACCAGAGAGCTTGAAACCTCTCTGAAATTGTGGCGGTCTCCCAAAAGGAGACCGCCCTTTTTGCTTTTATATAGGCCCCATGGTACAGTTCCGCCCATGCAAAACGTGATAACTCCTATCAAGACAGAGGAGCGAGTAAAGCTCGGGGTACGCCCGGGTGATACCGTTCGTTTTCACCAGACAAATATTGAAAAAGGCAACACGCGCGTGCAGATGTTTGAGGGCA
>CAZPVV010000022.1:0-9455 GCA_964590505.1 uncultured Candidatus Saccharibacteria bacterium
CCCTTGCCGCGACCAAATGACTGGACTCCACAGGTAGAACAAAACAAATGTGCAATGTGCTTCTTGTTGAAACGGTACTCGGTGAGGTCGTTCTCTCCCGAAAGGAGAGTGAAGTCACTACTTGGAACGAAGGTGAGAAGGAATCCTTTTGCCTGGCAGTATGAGCAGTTGCAGGCAATGATATTTGCAAGGTCGCTCTTAACCGTAAAGCGCACCTTTTTGCAGTGGCAACCTCCTTCGTGTGTGCTCATAGAGGAATTATAGTACTTATTCCTTATCCACACAGCAGGGGGAATGGTATATAGAACAATTGTTCTATATACTTAACACATGAACCCGGCATACCAGAGCAAGATTCTCTCCTTCCACCGCACGCATAAGCGCATGCCGTCCATTACGGAAGTTATGCAGATGTGTGGACTTGCCTCTCGGAGCTCAGCGCACTACGTCGTTTCAAAACTAGTGCGTGAGGGTGTTATTGATAAAGATCAGACAGGCAGACTTATTCCTGCTCCCGTTCGTCTTCCGCTTGTCGGTCACATACGAGCAGGGTTTGCTGCTCCTGCAGAAGAGGAGCTTGCCGACACTATAAGTATTGGTGAGTACCTAATTCGTAAACCTGAAGCAAGTTTTCTACTTGAAGTGGAGGGCGACTCTATGGAAGACGCGGGTATTCACGATGGAGACATGGTTATTTTTGAACGCGGACACGACTATAAGCCAGGTGACATTGTTGTTGCCCTTACCGAAGACGGATACACACTCAAGTACTTGCGGAAGAAGGGTACGACGTTCTATCTGGAAGCGGCGAACGATGCCTATCCTGATATCTATCCGAAAGAAGGAGAAATCATTGGTGTGGTGACGGGAACGTTTCGTACGTACACATGAACCCATACCCCAGAGCCATTCTGCATTTTGATGGGGATGCGTTCTTTGCATCTATTGAGCAGTCTCTTGATCACACACTCAAAGGACGGCCGGTGGTAACAGGAGCAGAGCGTGGTGCTGCAACGTCCATTTCCTACGAAGCCAAGGCGCGCGGAGTCGTGCGCGGTATGACCATGCGTGAAATTAAACGGGTGTGTCCAAGTGCCGTTATTGTGCCCGGAAACTACACCGCATACTCGCTCTATGCAAAGCGTATGTACACCATTGTACGCTCCTTCACCCCACTGGTTGAGGAATACAGCATTGATGAGTGCTTTGCAGAAATCACCGGTCTTGAGAAGCGATTCGGTATGTCGTATGAGCGCATTGCACTCATGATGAAGGCGCGCCTTGAAGAGGAGCTCGGTATTACGTTTGGTGTGGGGCTCGGGCCCAATAAGTCACTTGCCAAAGTAGCGAGTAAGTTTCGCAAACCCGCAGGCTTCACTGCAATACCTATAGACGGGATACCAGCGTTTCTTGAAACTATTTCTGCAGGCAGTATTTGGGGACTCGGTGGTGCCTCAAGTCTGCGCCTCATGAAGCTCGGTATTAATACCGCGCTCGACTTTGCCAAGAAGGACGAGCAATGGATCAAAGAGCAGAACTTCGCGAGCCCTCTACGCGATATATGGGCGGAGCTAAATGGTCATTTTATAAAAACACTGGATACGACGCCTCGTGAAAAGATAGGCTCCATTATGAAGACGCACACTTTTAGACCAACCTCACATCGCTCCCAAATTCTCTCAGAGCTTTCAAAGAATGTGGAAGGGGTGTGTGCTAAAGCGCGACGCTACGGGGTTAGCTCCAAAGGTTTCTCTTTTTATCTCAAGACTCAAGACTTCACGTATCAGACGCGCTCCATTGATTTACCCATCGCGCTCAACGACGCCAGTGAATTGATGCGACTCATTGATTGTGAATTTGATGAAGTATTTGACGAGTCCGTACTTTATAGAGCAACAGGCATCACATTGCGAAGTTTGGTTATGCAAAAGGAGATAACGCACGATTTGTTTGGGGAAATAGAAAAGGAAACAGAAAAGTCCAAAGGGAAGTTAAGTGCGATTGATGCAATGAACCGGCGGTATGGAAAACATACGGTGTTTCTAGCTTCAAGCCTTAGCGCTTTGAATGTGCCTAGTCGCGCAGGCACGCAGAGGAAAATACGCATGGGCATAGAGGAGCGGAAGAAAACATTGAACATTCCGTATTTGGGGAAGGTGCGGTAAATGAAATACCGCTCGGAGCAAAGGTTGGAGTCGTTTGTTAAGCAACCCGCACGAATCGTGGTGTTGCGCCGGCAGGAGTCTCCACCATCTCCACAAAACTATTGAGCGGGCGCACAAACGTCATGTGCTCGTCATACTGTGCTTCGTAGAGCACGCCAACCTCTTCAGTCGCTTCAATGATTGCGAGCCCCGTGACGAGGTACTCATGCAGGGGGTCTTTGAAATGGGTGTAGCGAGCACCAACCGTAACGAGTGCTCCCGCTTCGGTGAGTTCGTGCCTGAGTTCCTCTTGTGTTCTGTGTGCCATATGTATGTATTCTACCGTACGTGTAATAAAAAGAAGCTCTATGCGTCTTCATAAAGAGCCATGATGGAAAGCCTTATACATGACGTACTGATCGCTATTCCTGCCCTCGTACTCGCGGTGACTTTCGGAGTACATGCTCTTACAAATGCGGGTTAGGTATTTGCTATAGTGGTGGGACTTCTCGTAAGAGGAGAGGAGCGTACGCGTCATAACTTATGGACCAACAGGAAGCATCGGCAGGATTTCTGCATACGTATGATACGTATGGTAATGACATATTCCGCTTTTGCCTTCTTAAGGTCTCTAGTCGTGAGGTGGCTGAGGATCTGACTCAGGAGGTATTTATGCGCTTCTGGCAGACGCTCAAGAATGGGACTGAGCTCAAGAACGAGCGCGCCTTCCTCTATACCCTTGCCCGGAATCTCATCATTGACTGGTATCGCAAGAAGAAGGAAAGCTCTCTTGATAACCTGACTGACCAAGGTATAGATTTCGGGAACGACGACCACAAGCACATAGAACAGTCAGCAGAAGTGGCGGAAGTGCTCTCGGTCATACATAAACTTGACCCGGACTCACGAGAGGCCCTTTTGCTACGCTACGTTGAAGGATTCTCTCCCCGAGAGATCGCCGAGCTCTCTGGAGAGTCCGCAAACGCAGTGTCGGTGCGCATCAATCGTGCAATAAAGAAGGTGCAAGTTTTGATACACGCAACATGAAAAACATTGATTCATTCATCGCACAATTCACCTCTCTTACCAAAGGTATAGAGATGTCTGAACGCACACGCGTCTCTATGCGTGAGCGTCTTTCGGCATACGCGGATATGCATCCGGTTTCCCCACTCCCGTCCCCTAAAACTATTTCTCATTACTTCGGCATCTACGCCTTCCGTGCCACATTTGCCGTGGTACTCGTTGCCGTTGGCGCAACGGGTATTGTGCAAGCGTCCGAAAAAACAGTTCCGGGGAATGTTTTATATAACGTAAAGGTAGGTGTGGTTGAACCACTTGAGGGCGTGCTTATCGTCGGCGCAAAGAGTAGAGCAACATGGAACGCTATTCTAGCTGAGCGTAGGCTCTCGGAAGCTGCGGTACTTGCGGTTGCTGATACGCTCGATGCACCAACCAGAGAGTATCTTGGAGAGAAGTTTGAAACTTTTGCTGAGCGATCAAATACGGCAGCTGATGAGGTGCATGCAGAAGGAGATATTGCAGGCTCTCTTGCTCTTCGTTCTGATCTTGAAGCGCGACTATCTGCACACGCAGACCTACTAACGTATCTTTCTGGAGGAGAGACAGAGAGTGAATCTAGGGCACTACTTGCAGTTGTGGAGGAGACACGTGACGCCATTTCTGCAGACCGAGAAGTTGCAGAGTTTGATGCGTCTGCTGAGACACTCGCGTATGCAGAGAGTGATATTGATGCAGTCGCTCGTGTAACGGATGAGATTACAGAACTTGCAGTTGGGGCTGGTGTGTCAGAAAACGTTGCGCCTCGTCTTATGGAAGCACGTGCTGCAATTGCGCTCGCCCGCTCCTCTCTTGCAATCAATGAACAGGGAGATGCCTATGTCGCAGCACAAACCGCCACCCGCTTAACCCACGAAGTTGCTATCCTTGCACGCAACAAGGACATTGTGGCGCTTGGAGCACCCACGGTTGATATGTCAGCTACGATGATGGCGCCAAGTGCAAAAGAGGCTCTTGAGGAACCTGAGGAAGTAGCTGCTACGACAACCGCAACAACAACGGCTTCCACAACAGAAGAGAAGCCAGAGCATAAAGAAAATAACGAACTCTTTGATTCGGTAAAGTCATTTATTGGGCTCTAAGAGTCTGCGCTGATACAATGAGCGCTCCATGACGCAACCGGAAGCTCTCTCCATACTCCACACAGGCGCAAACGTATTCCTTACCGGAAGCCCAGGAAGTGGGAAGACGCATACGGTAAATGCATATGTTGCGTGGCTCCGTTCGCACGGTATAGAACCATCCATTACCGCCTCCACCGGTATTGCAGCCACACACATACACGGCCAAACCATTCATTCATGGAGTGGTATTGGTATTAATGATCATCTTTCAGCTGAAGCACTTGATCGCATTGCAAGCAAAGAGCATGTGGTGAAGCGCATACAGAAGACCTCGGTCCTCATCATTGATGAAGTTTCTATGCTCTCGGGGAACGTGCTTTCTATGGTTGATACGGTGTGCCGGGAAGTCAGACACAGTGAATTGCCGTTTGGTGGTATGCAGGTGGTTTTGGTGGGTGACTTCTTTCAGCTTCCGCCTATTTCTAAGCGTGGCAGTGAAGCGGTATTCGCGTTTCAATCAGATGCGTGGAAAGCACTCAATCCAATCATTTGTTACTTGTCAGAACAACATCGTCAGGATGACGCAACGTTTCTTTCCGTGTTGTCCGCCATACGCGAAGGATCCTGGGACGAGTCACATGTCACACACATTATGCGGCGCGAATCTGATGGAGAAGGTATTGAAGACGAAGTGCCTCGCCTCTACACCCATAACGAAGACGTTGATCGTATTAATGCGCAGAAGCTTGAGGAACTAAAAGGTGCATCAAATGCATACACCATGTCTGAGACTGGAACCCCTGCTCTTGTCGAGGGATTGAAGCGCGGATGTCTCTCTCCCGAGCACTTGCTTCTCAAAGTCGGAGCGCTCGTGATGTTTACAAAAAATAGTCCCCTACAGGGATACGTGAATGGAACACTCGGGCGCGTAGTCCGCTTTGAGCGAGAGACTGGATACCCGGTTGTGGAGACCAATGACGGGCGCAGTATCGCGGTAGCTCCGGTTGATTGGGCTGTTGAAGAAGATGGGCGAGTGAAGGCGAAAGTAACACAGACGCCACTTCGTCTTGCGTGGGCTATTACCATACACAAAAGTCAGGGTATGAGTATGGATCAAGCAGCTATTGATCTCTCTCGGGTGTTTGAATACGGGCAAGGCTACGTGGCGCTCTCACGCGTTCGTACACTCACAGGTCTTCACTTGCTTGGCTGGTCTGAGTCAGCACTACAAGTGCATCCTGACGTGGGTGCTATTGATGCAGCGTTCCAGAAGGCCTCAGACAGCGCGGTCCTCGCGTTTAGAGCCCTTGAAGAGACAGGTGAGCGCACAACTATGGAAGAGAACTTCATTCGTGCATCGGGCGGTTCTATTGAAAAGGTGGTGCGAGCGGCGCCTAAAGCGAAGAAGAGTACGTATGACGAGACGAAAGTACTCGCCGAAGAGGGGCTTGATATTGATCAGATTGCAAAGAAACGCTCTCTTACGGTCGGTACCATTTGCGACCACATTGAGAAGCTACTACTCGCCGGGTCACTCGCGACCATTGATACAGAGGATCTGGTGCCTGGTCGTTTGCACGATGCGCTTCCTACAATTCATGCAGTGTTTGAAAAAGCGGGCAGTGCAAAGCTCGCTCCCGCCTTCACGAAACTTAAAGGAACGTATTCGTATGATGATTTGCGGATTGCACGCATCGCATACGATACCTAACGCTATACTTAATTATATGAAAGCAACGCTACCGTATGCACTCATTGGGCTCGGGATTATTGTGATGGCCAGTATTGCGTGGTGGTTCGGGTTTAGAAACACGACGACGCCTGAGCCCGCGCCTGAGGTTCCGGAGATTGAACTCTCTGATGGGCTCTCCATATATACCAATGGAGAGCAGGGCTTTTTGCTTGCCTATCCAGAAGGTGCACTTGTTACTGAGACATTTCAGAGTAGCCACCTGCCCAATATTTGGCGCTCTGATGGACAATCGGAAACATCAGGCACCCCACTTCTTTCAATTACCACCTACCAAACACAAAGCTCAAACTCGTACCCACGGCACTTTGAAGCGGTACTGCGTATTGGTATGAGTAGTGACCCGGGCGAAGCTAGTGCGTGCCTCGTTGCCCAAAATGGTGAACAGGAACTACCTGACCGTGTTATCGGTGGTGTTACCTGGAAGGCGTTTTCCTTTGGAGGCGCTGCGATGATGAAATACGTGAAAGGTGTAAGTTACCGAACCATGCGCGAAGGGAACTGCTATGCGCTTGAAACTATTGCTTCAGGATCAAACTATAGAGAGGATCCATCAAGCACAAATGACATTGCTGACAGTGTGCTTGATACAGAGTATGCAAAACTTGATACGATTGTAGATACGTTCCGCTTTGCTCGTTAATAATTTCTTCTATGTCTATTGTCCATTGGCTCATTTCCGCAATTGCGATCTTTATCGCCGCACAGCTTATTCCAGGTGTTGATGTAACACTATGGGGAGCCATTCTGTTGGCGGTGGTGCTTGGTCTCATCAACATATTCCTCAAGCCCATCATTACCCTGCTTACGCTTCCACTTAACATTGTGACGCTTGGACTCTTTTCGCTTGTGGTGAATGCGCTCCTCATTATGCTTGCTGGGTTTGTGGTTCCGGGATTCGTGGTTACCGGTTTTTGGGCCGCGTTCTTCTTTGCGATTTTGTTGTCGCTTGTAAACGCGCTCTTCTCACTGGGCATGAAGCGTTAGACATAATGCGTGTACACACAAAAGAGCCGGGCAACCGGCTCTTTTGCTACACCTATGGCGTATACTTTTAGTACATGGCACATGAGGGATATGCACAACCCATCCGTACACCGGAGGAAGAGATTGCGTACTTGCGTGAGCAGGTAGAAATACGAGAACGCGAATTGCAAAACCTTGCAACGGAAACACCACGCTCACATGTGGTGCATGAACGCATTATTCACCATCGCACTGCACCCGTTGAAGATCTTCTAACGCCTGGGTATCGTCTGAAGCCTGAGGAAGTTGATGCACTTGCGCTTGATCTAGATCCTGAGAACGATGACGAGACCATGTATGAACTTCGGAACATCATGGAGGAAAAGGGTATTAAGAACGCGTATGCGGTTCTAGAAAAGCTCAATAGTCCGCACCTTGAAGACGATTTCCATCGTTTCTTGGTGCAATACATGGTGAAGCGGATGGAGATACCTGGGTTTAAAGAGAATCAGCCTGAGTGGAAGGCGCTTCATATGACGCTGTATGAGATTGCACTTCCTGAGCCTGAAGGAGAAGACGGTAACGGATTCAAGAAGCCACTCAAGGAGCTTATCTCTGCAATGGAGCAGTTCTATGCGGGTATGTTAACCGTTGAAGACGCGTACGCAGGAGAACCCCCCTACTTCACGCTTGAACTTGCGGTGCCTGCAGACCGACCCAACCTTCTCTTTTATGCTGCCGTACCAAATGGCAAGCGGGATCTTTTTGAAAAACAACTACTTGCCATATTCCCTCACGCACACCTTAATCGTCAGAACAACGATTACAACATATTTGCTGAGGGAGGCACGTCGCTTGGTGCAGTGCTTGAGCTTGAGCACTATCCCATGCTCGCACTTAAGGACTACACCGAGTTTGACTATGATCCTATCAACACACTGTTGAACGCATTTGCGAAGATTGGCGCTGAGGGCGAAGGAGCGTCACTTCAGATCATCATTCAGCCCAAGCACGATCGGTATGTGAAGCACTATCGCAAGGTGTTGGATGCATTGCGTAGTGGCGAGCATCGATCAAAGGCGCTCTCTATGCCTGACCATTTGGCTGGAGAGGCGGTTCGTGAGATTGGGGGAGTATTGTTCGGCTCTTCGTATGAGAAAAAGGAAGCACAACGTGCAAACGTACGTCAGTCTGAGGCGAACAAGCACGAGATTGAACTCGTTGAGCGCAAGATGAGTACGCCGGTCGTGGGAACAACTATTCGTCTTGCTACGAGCTCACCTGATCATGATAGGGCTGATGCGCTCCTGCATGAGCTTGAATCAGCGTTCAAACAATTTGAGTCAGCACACGGCAACCGCGTGGTGTGGAAACACCCACACCCTGGGAAAACACGGGAATTCTTCCATGATTTTGCATATCGCGTGGCATCTAAGAGTAGTGAAGTGCCTTTGTCGCTTCGTGAACTCACGACTATGTTCCACTTCCCGCCAAAAGGTATTGAGTCAGCACCAAACCTTCGTCAGTCTCGCTTTACGCAAGCTGCAGCACCTCTTGATCTGCCCAAATCAGGCACACTCATTGGGGTGAATACATTCCGTGGCCAGACAACCGAGGCACGCATGGAAGAGGAGGATCGTTTGAGGCACTTGTATGTCATTGGACAGACCGGTTCAGGAAAGACGGGTCTTCTGAAGACGCTCATTGAGCAGGATATTAAAGCTGGAAACGGTGTCTGCTTTATTGACCCGCACGGTAACGACATCATTGATGTGCTTGCATCCATTCCTCCTGAGCGATACGAAGACGTTATCTATTTTGATCCTGCCTATCTTGATCGGCCGTTTGGTCTAAACCTTCTGGAATATGATCCAAACCGTCCTGAGCAGAAGACGTTCATCGTGAATGAAATGCTGGCGATATTCCGCAGGCTCTATGGAGATGTGCCGGAGTCTATGGGTCCTGCGTTTGAACAGTACTTCCGTAACGCGACACTTTTGGTGATGGAAGATCCTACATCAGGTTCAACCATCCTTGATATTCCTCGGGTACTTTCCAATGCGGAATTTCGTAACTTCAAACTGTCGCGCAGTATGAACCCGGTCGTGAATCAATTCTGGACAGAGATTGCAACGAAAGCAGATGGTGAAGCATCTCTGCAAAACATCGTGCCCTACATCACGAACAAATTTGATGACTTCACCGCAAACGACTTTATGCGACCAATTATTGGCCAGCAAGTGTCGTCGTTCCAGTTCAGAGACGTTATTGATTCCAAGAAGATTCTTCTGGTGAACCTATCAAAGGGACGATTGGGTGAGCGCAATGCAAACCTTATTGGTCTTATCTTGGTTGGAAAGTTGTTCATGGCCGCGCTTTCTCGTGCTGATTCTCCAGGCACCAACTTCCCACCGTTCTACCTCTACATTGATGAGTTCCAGAACATTACGA
>CAZPVV010000023.1:0-9032 GCA_964590505.1 uncultured Candidatus Saccharibacteria bacterium
CGGCAGTGCGGGCGGTTTGTTGGGTCTCCCAGTATGCAGCGGAGGTGGTGCTGAAGAAGTATCCCTTTGAGAGCGTATCAAGATACGTGAGCACGCGACCGTCAGTGTAATAGAAGTTGGTCGTTCCTTCATCGAGTGCGTCGGTTGTTGTTGCGTACCAGGTCGTGAGTGAAAGTTTTGCATCAAGTGCGGTCTGCAAATCTGTCTGGTTTGAAAGCGTCCCGGTGATAGATCCCCATGTACCACCTCCACCACCTGTGATGCCAAGTGACGACGTTGCGGTGAGTGTGTATCCTCCGCTTCCGTTTCCAACCAAGAGTTGACCATACACTGGCGCAGTTGCAGTTCCCGTTCCGCCATTTGCAATAGGGAGAACGTCGGTAACGTCGGCACTTAGTGACACGAGCGAAGTCGCAATTGCACCTGCTGATGCTTTCAAGAAACCATTGAGAGAACCAACCGTAAGAGACGGCGTTGAGAGTGCGCCGGTGGATGAAATGGTAGTCGTTCCTGTTCCGCCAATTGCTGCAGAGTATGCAGAGAGCGCTGACGTTGAGGCGTTAGAGAATCGGACCGTTGATGGAAGTGAGAGCGTAAGACCTCCTGAGCCGTTGTCGGTTGCGGTGATTTGATTTGCGGTACCGGTGAGCCACGTAGAGAGGTTTGTTGAAGTTGCGTATCCCGATGCATCTACCGAGAGAATGCGGTTTGGCGTCACGCCCGTAAGGCGGAAGAAACTTGAAACGGCAAGGTTTGTTGAGGTCGCGTTCGTGGTGGTGGCATTCGTAAAGACTCCGTTGGTGATCGTTGCCAGTGTTGAAGTAAGAGTGCCTATCGTGCCTGTTGTCGCATTGAGAAGGGTTGCAAAGAAGTTCGTTGAAGTCGCGTTCGTGGTGGTTCCATTTGTTGCAATGAGCGTGCTAAAGATTGAAGACGTTGCGGTAAGTGTATCGAGACTAAGCGCAGTACCGGTAGCGTTTGCAAATTGTAGAGGGCCTGCAAATGATGATGTTCCTGTTGTTGATGTTGCCGTGAAGGTAGGCGCGGAGATGGCTCCCGTTACTGAAAGCGTACTCACGGTGAATGCTCCCACAGTGAGCGTGCCTGAGACTGATGCGTCTCCTGTAATAGTTGTGGTTGCTGCTGAAAGAGTTCCGCCAATTGAACCAACTCCCGTGACAGTGATTGAGTCTCCAGAAATCGCCCCCCCGAGCGTGGTGCTACCTCCGCTTGTATCTATGTCGGCAACCGTTTCGTGTAGTGCATCAATTGAAAGCCACACGGGTCGCATGACTGCAGCGAGTGTGCGGGTAAACAAATCTTCCGTCACACCGCGAACATTTGTTTCCTTTGTGATTGCGTACGTAACATCACCTTCAATGATCGTGGTGTCTCCGTTTTGAATAACCGTTGTTGTTCCTCCCTCCACATTCTGAGTAGGCACAAATGGAATAACCGCAAGTTCTCCTTGCCCTGTAGCTGGAGCAAAGAACAAGCCGATTACGTTATTTGTTGTTTTGAAGAACCCATTAATTGCGTCATATGTTGCGAGCGCAAGTGAGCGACTAAATTGTTCAAATGGAGATGTAATTGCTTCTTTAACCGTAGCAACAAGTGGTAGTGCAGGAAGGTCTAGAGCGGGAACGCTGTCTGTGAGGGCCATACCTACGCCTGCGATATTTGGCGTCATCCCTCCCAGCGCTATACGTGCTGATTCTGTGAGCATTCCAACCTTATTTGAAAGGGTCTGTTGAACACCGGCAACGCGTGCCTGGGTGGTGTTAATGCCTTCTGCAAGGGTTACCACTGCCTTTGCTTCTGAGAGAAATGTTACCTTCGCAACGTTGGGTGTTTGTTCAACCCACCATGCAAGAGAGTCGTTGTATGCGGTTTGTACGCCAGGAATAGTCTCCTGAACACCTCTCCCGAATCCCTGACCAACAACATACGGTGTTCGAATGGTGTATGCGGCAATACGTGGAGCGTGTGCAGTCCATGCGTATATTGCGTGGACATACGTGCTCAATACATCCTGTGATGTACGAGTAACGTGCGATGCGACGGTACGCGTTCCAGCAAGTACTGAAGGGCCAACACGTGTTGCGGCGTCACGCGCTACTTCTCCAACCGCAAGCGCCGACCACTCAGAGCTGGCAGGAACCACTACTGCCGCGTCCTGAGTATGTACAGCAGATAGATATGCAAGAGCCCCTTTAACTTCTTTTTCAGTTTGCTCAGCGGGAGGAGCAGACGCATGAATAGCAACCGCATTCAACGAACTATCAATGTTTGTGGCGTAAGCAACGCTCTCAACGCTATTTGAGACATTGGAAACATAAAGCGCTGCTAGAGTTTCGTAATTATTAGTTCTTCGTTCAGCATCAGCTTGAACGGCTAGAGCAAAGACCTTTGCTGATTCTGAAACGTTCTCACTTGCACCAAGAAAAGCAACGGCCACACGATCAACGGATCCAGAGTGTGCAGCAATGGCCCCAGTAAACAGGACAAGAAAAGCTGTTAGTGCAGCAAGTGCATGGTCGGAGAAGCTACTCTTGACACTCCTAGAAAGTATTTCCAGTGCAGGACGAGGCGTATGGGACGTTCGTACAATTGGAGAACGTGCACTTCGGTACTCCTCTCCCAACCTCGCAGACAAGCTTTCAGCCAACTCCTGCTTTCGCTTTGACTGATTAACAACAAAAAGTTGTAGAGATTCGGAATCAACTAGCCAAGTTCTTCCCACCTGCAAGCCTTCAATTTTTCCCGATCGACATAGACGCGAAAGGTAGTCCGAGTGATACCCAGAAAGCTCGGATGCTTCCTTAGTTGAGATCAATTTTTTTGGGAGTGAAAGGGACATGTCGGATATCCGAATTAACTAAATAATAACTTAGTTTTTCGGATACTTCGTAAGAATTCGTGTGGATAAAAAAATTAAAACAAAATAGCAAGAATGCCTTCCAGAAAAGTTCGAAGGTTGAGTAAAAGTTCATCAATAAACTTTGCAGCGAATCACGGAAAGAAGGAGCTTAATTGAGTTGTAGTTGTCGCTAAAAATTCAATTCCTTCACACGTACACGGTAACTAGGAAAGAGTATGGAAGTAGGGCACTCTGCGTAGAGTCTTTTGACGATCTACACAAAGAGAGCGAACACAGCGGGCGCAAACTAAGCGACTTGCACGCATTAGTCCAACATTTCACTCAAGTACAGAGGGCCGTTACGCGAAAGACGCACCCTCTTTTCGGATGCGTCTTTCTATCTTTGCTGATTATCTTGTCTTGCCGAGACGAGATATCCTTTTATTTATTCACTTTAATGATACTTGTCCCACCGAGAAATCTAACTGGCTCATACTGTAGGCCTTCTTTCGTGAGCATCGAGTCAAGCGCACCTGCGCCGACTACCGCAACTGCAACTGCTCCAAGGGCCACTGAGATTAGTAGTGCGCGTACTGCAAGGTATGTGCCTCCACGTTGTCGTCGACGCCTCTTGGGTCGCTCTGCTTCCTTGCGTGTAGTCTCTGCAACATACACTGGAGTCTCAACCGGTTCTGGACGATTAGGAACGTCGTAAGTTCGATGTATTTCGACGACTTCTTCTATCTCAGTCGTAGATGGTACTGGATCATATACTTCTTCAGCTTCTTCCTCGGCCTCAAGTACCTCCTCCCTTTGCTCTATTACCTCTTCCGTCTCAAGCAAGGGCTCATTTCTTGTGGCAAACCACTCTTTCCATGCGGATTGCATCTCTTCTATGGACTGTGCTGGCTTTTCAGGAGACGCCACGGGCTCTGGTTCGCTTTTAACGCTCAAAACATTCACACTCGAACCTTGAAATGCAGGTAGCTCAGGGAGCCCTTCAGCGCTGTAGCTTGGTTTTTCCCATGTATCAAAGGCCGTAGATGGAACCTCGATCTTGCTCTCTCGCCTAGAAACATCAGCTTCTTGTCCAAATCTATGCTCTTTTATTGATGATTCCAATACATACCAACTTCTTCCAACAAGAGTTGCCTCTACCCTGCCTTCACGGCAAAGCTGTCCAACATAATCCTTCGCATAACCAGTAATTTCGGCCGCACGCTTTGACGAGATATATATCTTGTCTCCAATAGTAAGTTCTTCCATACATAGATAATAAGCTATCTCGTCTCGAATAGAAAAGATTTTAAATAGGGATAACTTTCGGTGGAAAAGGCAAAAAGGCGTCCCTCGGGGACGCCCTTACTGCCGTGATGTTACTTATCCAAGTGCTCGTACGAGCAATTCCCTGATCACTCCAGGGTTACCTGCACCCTTCGTTGCCTTCATAGACTGACCCACTAGGAACTGTAGTGCTGCCTCCTTCCCGGCACGGTACTCAGACACTGGGCCTGGATTGGCAGACAGCACCCCTTCTATAGCCGCCTGAAGTGCGCCCTCGTCACTGACCTGTAGCAGTCCTTCCTTAGTAGCTATCTCTTCAGGATCCCCTCCGTCGGTGAGAAGTCGTACAAGAACATCCTTTGCTCCACGAGATGAAAGCTTTCCTTTCTGAACCATACGCATGAGCTTAACGAACGGCTCAGGAGTAAGAGTCTCAAATTCAACGCCTTCGTTCTTTGCGTGCCATCCTCCAACATCTGACACGATGTAGTTCGCGCAAAGTTTCAACAGCTCCTTATCGCCTTCGACAAGAACTTCAACCGCATCGAAAAAGTTACTCCTCTCTAGTGTTGCGGTTAGATACACTCCATCGTCTGCCGCAAGACCAAGAGCCTCGTAGCGAGCACGCCGATTCCACGGCAGCTCTGGGAGTGAGGCGACCAGGGTCTCCTTGGCAAATTCAGGCACGCTCGAGATCCGTAGTTTTGGTAGATCGGGTTCTGGGAAGTATCGGTAATCAGCGCTACCTTCTTTACTCCTCTGTCTGAAAGTCTTCTGTGCACTCTCATCCCATCCTCGCGTTTCCTGCACAAGAGTCTCTCCCTTATCCAGAGCAGCTGACTGGCGTTCAATCTCGTACAGGATCGCACGTTCAACTGAACGGAATGAGTTAAGGTTCTTAACCTCAACTTTTGTTCCAAGCTCATCGGTCTTGCTCACTGAAATGTTTGCTTCTACACGCATCTCACCTTTCTCTAGGTTTGCATGCGAGACTCCTAGCGTTCTAAGAAGTAGCTGTAGCTCTTTTGCAAATTCTGCTGCGGTCTTAGCGTCGTGAATTTCAGGCTCAGTTACAAGCTCCATGAGCGGCACGCCGGCACGATTAAAATCAACAAGACTTGTCGTTGCTCCATGAGAAGAACGAGCGGTGTCTTCTTCAAGATGAATTCTCGTAACTGGGATGTTGTTGAGTACACCGCCCGTAACAAGCGGATGCTCATACTGACTTATCTGATACCCCTTCGGAATGTCTGGATAGAAGTATGACTTGCGGTCGAACTCCGTAAAGTCGGCTAGTGTGCCTCCAATCGCCGCACCGACTCGCAGCACATGCTGTACGGCGGATTCGTTAATCGTTGGAAGAGTACCCGGATGTGCCAGGCACACTGGGCAAATATTAACGTTCGGCTCCCGCTCGGACGAATCGTTGGCGGAGTCACAGAACATCTTGGTCTTGGTTGAAAGCTCGACATGAATCTCAAGACCTATGGTGGGACGATAACTCATTAGCTACAGCTTATCGCAAACACCCTTCCCTGGGTAGTGCTGAGCTAGTCTGCGGAAGAATCTTGGAGTTGCTTGGCGAGGTAGTCTGAAAATGCCTTTAGTGAAGCGTCGTCTAGAATTGAGACCGTTACCACCTCCTTCCCCACCGCCTCTTGGAGAGCTTTTCTCTTGTTCTCTAGTTCTTCGGGACTTATGGTGTCTGTTTTGCTCAAAACGACTATTTCTTTCTTGTCTGCAAGAGTCTCACCAAAGGCCTCAAGCTCGTTCCGTATGTTCCTATACACCGAAACAACGTCTTCTTGTTCAGCCGAGACGAGATGTGCAATATATTTCGTTCTCTCAATATGTCTAAGGAACTTTGATCCAAGTCCTCGACCAGCCGAGGCTCCCTCAATGAGTCCAGGAATGTCTGCTAGAAGGAACCCGTAGAAGTCTCCAAGGTGTGGGTCAAGTGTGGTGAAGGGGTACGCACCAACTTTTGAACGAGCATGGGTGAGGGCGTTAAGAAGGGATGACTTCCCTGCGTTGGGGTATCCGACAAATCCAACATCTGCGATGATTTTTAGGGTGATATCAATGTCTCCCGATTGCCCCTTCTTTCCTGGTGTCGCCTGCTCAGGGTTCTGGTTTGCTGCAGCTTTGAAGTGTGCGTTACCAAGACCTCCCATTCCACCCTTGTAGATGACTCTCTGTTCTCCCTCGGTGAGCATCTCAAATACTTGTCCTGTCGCACGATCAGTCGCAACGGTACCTACAGGAACTCTCAAAATAACGTCTGCGCCGTCTGCGCCATACTTATTATTGTTTGACCCAGATTGTCCGTTCTGGGCTCGCACAGATTTCATGTATCTAAAGGCCGCAAGCGCGCCGAGATCTCGGACCGCCTCTAAAATAACGTCACCACCGCGACCACCGTTTCCGCCAGCTGGTCCCGCCTTATCCTTTCCTTTTAGGTGGAGCCAACGAATGACCCCGTCTCCGCCTTTTCCAGCAGATGCTTTTATACTGACTTCATCAATAAATGCCATATGTTCTGAGAGTATCCTAGTTATGCGAACCTGGGAACCTAGCCACGCACCATCTCCCAACCCTCTGCAAGGAGTGCTTCTGCTTTCTTGAACTTCATGGTCTGTACCTCTTCACCCTTTCTAATGGTAACCATGTCATTTCTACCAGGCCCTTCCGCGCGTACGAGCGGTGTTCCGGTCTCAGATCCGTCTCCGCCTTCAGATGCGGCAAGAAGCGCACGACGTGTCTTTGCTTCCTCTGCACGGATGCGACTATCGTCAGCAACGTGTATATGTGGGAGAGCCTCCCTAAAAGCTCGTGCGACACTTTCTTCCATAATACGGAAACGGGTGAGCCCTTCTTTTCGGTACTCGATGAGGGGGTCTCTCTGACCGTACGCGCGAAGCGACACACTTCTACGCATGTACTCCATAGTCTCCAGTTGCTCAAGCCAGAATGCATCAATGATCTGTAGCATTACCCTTCGAAGAAGGGTGTAGAAGACTTCGTGTCCAAGCTCAGTCCTCTTTTGTTCAAAGGCCTTTTCTGCCTGCTCGTCGCCTAGAATGAGCTCCCTCACAATAGGCTCAAAGTCCTCAGGCGTGCCGAGAAGCGCTGCCTTGCGCTTTGCATAGATAGTGAGGCGCTGCGTATTAAGGACGTCGTCATATGCAAGAACTTGTTTTCGTGAATCAAAGTTAAAGCCTTCAATACGCTTCTGTGCGCTCTCAAGAGCCTTCGTGATCATGGAACTTGCAATAGGCTCATTCTCAGGAATCTTGAAGCTTCCCATGACGTTTTTGATAACGTCAGACGCAAAGACGCGCATAAGCTTATCTTCAAGCGACACATAGAATCTAGTCTCGCCCGGATCTCCCTGGCGACCCGCACGACCACGAAGCTGGTTATCAATACGACGTGCCTCGTGTCGCTCCGTACCAATCACCGCCAGACCGCCAAGAGCAAGGACTTCTTCACGCTCCTCAAGATTCGTCGGCACGCCACCAAGCTTAATGTCCACACCGCGCCCTGCTAGGTTGGTCGCAACGGTAACCCTATTCTTTCTTCCGGCCTGAGCAATCAATTCGCCCTCGCGCTCATGGTTCTTCGCGTTAAGGACCTCATGGGGAATCTTTGCGTCCGTAAAGTACTTGCTGATAACTTCGTTATCTTCAATAGACACCGTACCTACGAGCACCGGCTGACCCTTCGCACTCAACAACTTTACTTCTTCGGTGAGTGCCTCGTATTTCCCTTTAGCGGTCTGGAAAATGTGATCATCGTGGTCTATACGCTTCACCACTCTATTCGTAGGAACAACGACGACATCAAGTCCGTACACCGTGTAGAACTCTTCCTCTGAGGAGAGTGCCGTTCCCGTCATACCCGAGAGTCGGTCGTACATACGGAATAGATTCTGGAAGGTTACACTCGCATACGTGCGGGTCTCCTTTTGCACAGGGACCCCCTCTTTAGCTTCAATCGCTTGATGAAGCCCCTCTGACCAACGGCGACCAGGCTGGAGACGTCCAGTAAACTCGTCCACAATGACGATCTGCCCTTCACGAACCACATACTCCTTATCCTTATTAAACAGTGCTTTCGCGCGAACTGCAGTCTCAAGGTGGTGGGCCATCTTCATTCCTCCCTCGGTATAGAGATTCTCGATACCAAGCGCCTGCTCAGCTTTGCTGATTCCCTCTTCAGTAAGCTGAATGGCCCGCTGTTTCTCATCAATGGTGTAGTGCTCACCCTCAACATACGTACTGGCAATCTGCGCAAACTGCTCATAGTGACTTTCCGCTTCTGCAGCAGGTCCTGAAATAATGAGCGGGGTACGGGCCTCATCAATCAAAATGGAGTCAATCTCGTCCACAATCGCGTAGTGGTGTCCGCGCTGAACTATTTGGGATGCGTCGTATGCAGTATTGTCTCGCAGGTAATCAAAACCAATTTCGTTGTTGGTCGCATATGTGATGTCAGCATCATAGGCTTCCTTTTTAGAAGCGGGCCGTAGGAAGTCATAAAAGACTCGGAATGACCCCGTCTCGTCACGAGCCTCATCCTCACTCTTCTCAACGTGCGATGGGTCGTAGACATACGCACCTGAAGACGTGACCACACCAATGGTAAATCCAAGGTAGTCATAGACCTGACCCATCCACGCAGCATCGCGACGCGCGAGGTAGTCGTTCACCGTAACCAAGTGCACACCCTTCCCAGCAAGCGCGCGTAGTGCCGTTGGTAATGTCGCAACGAGTGTCTTTCCTTCACCAGTGCGCATCTCAGCAATCTTTCCCTTGGCAAGCGCGAGCCCGCCAAGTAGTTGCACGTCGTAATGTCGCTCGTTCAACGTCCTTCGTGCGGACTCACG
>CAZPVV010000024.1:0-8956 GCA_964590505.1 uncultured Candidatus Saccharibacteria bacterium
CTTGATCTACCTCGGTGACACCTTCTCAAAGAAAGAGATGGGTGCTCCCGCTGAGCCCGCACGTCCACGTGCCGGGGGCCGCTCTCGCTAATACACCGACGTATGTTGTTTCCTAAGAAAGTAAAACACCGCAAGTGGCAGACCGGACGAAAGTCCCCTGAGAAACTTGCACGTCCTGATACTCGCGGTACTACCGTTGCGTTTGGAAGCTATGGTCTTAAAGCCACCACATCACACCGCATCACGAGTAACCAGATTGAGGCTGCTCGTAAGGTACTTACCCGCGTAACTGGAAAGGGAGGCAAGATGTGGATTCGCATCTTCCCTGATCGTCCCGTGACCGCAAAGCCTGCTGAAGTGGGCATGGGTAAGGGTAAGGGAGATCCCAAGCACTTCGTGTTTGAAGTTCGTCCAGGACGCGTCATGTTTGAGATTGACGGTGTTGAGGACGCAAAGGCACGTGACGCGCTACGCCGCGCGGGAGCCAAGCTTCCGGTAAAAGTAACGGTAGTAACTCGCTAAACTGGTATGGCTAAGAAAATGATTCTCACCGACAAGAAGGACGAAGAGCTACGCGAGTTGCTTACCAAGAGCCGTGAAGAGCTTCGCGATATTCGCTTTGCAGCAACCGGTGCTCGCACCAAAGACACAAGCGCACACAAGAACACCAAGAAGACTATTGCCCGCCTTATGACCGAGCTTGGTGCTCGCAAGAACGCAGCCGACGCATAAAACATTTATGGAAAACAAAACACCAAAACCCCAGAGCTACCGTGGCGTTGTCGTAAAGACCGCCATGAAAGACACGGCAACCGTCGCGGTGTCTCGCTACGTCAAACACCCAAAGTACCAGAAGTACCAGGTGCGCACCCAGAAGTTCTTGGTGCATGACGAAGGCAACACCGCTCAAGTTGGAGACGAGGTTACCATCGTTGCGTGCCGTCCCATCTCAAAGATGAAGACGTTCACCCTAGCTAAATAAGTATGGTACAGCCACAAACAATCGTCACCGTTGCAGATAACTCAGGCGCAAAAGTAGCGCGCGTGTTCAAAGTACTCGGTGGATCAAAGCGACGCTATGCGGAGATTGGGGATGTGGTGGTGGTATCCATTCAAACAGCAGAACCTCGCAAGGCGGTAAAGAAGAAAGATATCTATAAAGCCGTTGTGGTTCGTCAGCGAAAGCCATTCCGTCGTGCAAACGGTTCCTACGTTCGCTTTGATGACAATGCGATTGTCCTCATTGAGAAGCAGGGTAAGGAGATGGGTCCTAAGGGTAACCGTGTGTTCGGTCCTGTGCCTCGCGACTTGGTTGATCGTGGATGGCAGAACATTGCGTCAATCGCCCCTGAGGTCGTCTAACCTATTTGCGTATGAAAATGAAACTTAAGAAAGGCGACAGCATTGTAGTGGTATCCGGCAAGGATAAGGGTAAGACCGGGACTATTGAACTCGTACTTCCTGAGACTAATCAGGTGGTTATTGATGGTGTGGGTATGATCAAGCGCCACATCAAGAAGTCTGGTGCAAAGCAGTCAGGTCGCATTGTTGAGCGTCCTCGTCCTATCAACGCATCAAACGTGATGTTGGTTGATCCAGGAACCAAGAAGCCAACACGCATCGGACGTAAGCTCGTTGATGGCAAGATTGTTCGCGTGGCTAAGAAGAGTGGCACCACACTTAAGTAAATTCGTATGATGCTTTCAAAACAAAAAGAACAGAGTGCATTTGAGGCCTTCGCCAAGGAGTATGGGTACAAGAACACCATGCAGGCTCCTCGCGTGCTTAAGGTAGTTGTGTCTTCAGGTGTGGGTAAGCTTGATAAGAACAAGATGAAGGTTGTTGAAGACCGTCTTGCTCGTATCACGGGCCAGAAGCCTTCAGCTCGTGCCGCACGTATGTCTATCGCAAGCTTCAAGCTTCGTGAGGGCGAGATCGTGGGATACCAGGTGACGCTTCGTGGTGCACGTATGTGGGATTTCCTTGATAAGTTGATCCACATCGCACTTCCTCGTACGCGTGACTTCCGTGGACTTAACGCAACCGCTATTGATGAGATGGGCAACATGACTATTGGTATCAAGGAGCATTCTATCTTCCCTGAGGCGTCCGAAGAGGACCTCAAGGACGTGTTTGGTCTTGCGATCACCATTGTGACCACCGCAGGCTCAAAGAAGGAGGCAGAGGCTTTCTTCCGCCACCTTGGTGTGCCGCTTAAGGCAGCTGCGTAAGCAGACGAGTGAAAAACAGCCCGTATACACGGGCTGTTTTTCTATTTACAGACTGGATAGTAAGTGGTATAGTTTTATCACGTCGGTCTTTCATAAATGAATAGGAAAGGGTAGAGCATGCAAAACACTGCAAACCTGGTCGTGAGCTCTCTCGGCTACGTCGGCACCCTGCCACTTTGTGGCGTCGTCGGCGGCGAAGCGTTCCTTCCCCGCGAGCACATGAAGCCTGGCACGGGCCTCTACGCCGCCATCGGCGAAGAGCTCGGGCACCGCCTTCAGGGCTCGGTGTCGGTGGTGCCTCCGGCCACCGCGCACATCTACGAGAGCCTGTGCAACATCTTTCTGGACGAAGCGCACGAAGGACTCAGCGCGCTCGGCGACACCCGCGTGGTGGCGAGCCACCTGCATCAGTTGGTGCTCGGCGTCGGCCGCGACGCCACACTGAAGGCTCAGGTGAAGGGCAAAAAGCTCATCACCTGGCCGCAGCTGCTTGGCGAGGATACTCTCGTCGAGACTGAGTTTGGGGCCCCTGACGGCGTCGTCATGGACGTCGCTGACTACCAGGAGTTCCCGGCCGGCATGCTGTTTGCCGTGCTTCAGAAGCAATAGGAGGCCTTTTCCTCCTCAAAATGAGCCCCCGGTAGCGTACGCGCTGCTGGGGGTTTCTTCATATATTTGACAGCCTATATGCATGCTGATAGAGTGCTTGAACGCTCCTCGGAGCTATTTTTCGTATGGCTAAAACATCTCAACTCGCCCGCAACGCAAAACGAGTAAAACTCGTTGCGAAGTACGCTACCAAGCGTGCTGAGCTTAAACTTGCTGGTGACTCTGAGGGCCTACAAAAGCTTCCGAAGAACTCCTCACCAACACGTGTGAAGAACCGCTGTGCAGTTACGGGCCGAAGCCGTGGATATCTACGTGCTTTCGGACTATCTCGTATCCAGTTTCGCGAACTCGCTCGTGAGGGTAAGATTCCTGGCGTTAAGAAAGCATCATGGTAACTGACCGCGTTGGAGACTTCATCATTCGTTTGAAGAATGCCGGTATGATCGGTAATACGGTTGTTTCTGCACCTCACTCAAATCACGTTGAGGCGATTGCCTTTAAGTTGAAAGAACTTGGCTTCGTATCAGCAGTTGAAGTATCTAAGAAGACGCCAAAGACCATTGAGGTTACGCTTGCGTACGACGCAAAGGGCAACCACAAAATTCAGGACGTAAAGCGCATTAGTAAGCCCGGACGTCGTCTCTATGTTTCTGCACATGAGGCACATACGGTAAAGAACGGACTTGGTGCCCGCATCCTCTCAACCCCGAAGGGAATTCTCTCAGACCGAGAGGCCCGCAAGGTAAAGGTCGGAGGCGAGAACCTTTTTGAAATCTGGTAATCATATATGTCACGCCTAGCAAAAAAGCCTATCGCCATTCCGGCAAAGGTAACTGTCAATACGGAGGACGGGGTTTTGGTCGTTAAAGGACCAAAGGAAACTCTTTCCAAAGACATTCACTCATCCATTTCTATAGACGTAACGCCTGAGGGCATCATGGTGGCGCCTAAGAATAACACCAAGCTTGCGCGTGCTCTCACCGGTACGTTCGCGGCACACGTACGCGCCATGATTGCTGGAGTTGAGACACCCTTTAAGAAAGTGCTCATCATCAACGGAGTGGGATACAAGGTTGAACTCAAGGGAGACGAACTCGTCTTCGCACTTGGTTTCTCACACCCCGTAACCGCAAAAGTGCCTGCTGGCCTAACCGCAACGGTACTTAAGAACACCATCACGATTGAAGGAGCAGACAAACAGAAGGTAGGTCAGTTCGCTGCCGAGATTCGTGACTTCAAGCGTCCTGAACCATACCTTGGAAAGGGTATTAAGTACGACACCGAGGTTATCCGCCGAAAGCAGGGCAAGAAGGCCGTATAAACTAGATATGTCACAACTACCTAAAGTTAAGAATAGTACTACCAAAGAGCTTCGTACGCGTCGTCATGCACGCGTGCGCGCTAAGATCGCGGGAACCCCGGAGCGTCCTCGCTTGGTGGTGTCTAAATCCAACCGATTCATCTCCGTTCAGATTATTGATGACATTGCCGGAAAGACACTCGTTGCCGCACACGGCCGCGACACCAAGGGTTCTCTTGGCGTTCAGGCGGTTGAGGTAGGAAAGGCTATTGCGCTACGTGCTAAGGAGAAGGGCATCAGCACCGTGGTCTTTGATCGTGGTGGCTACAGCTACAAGGCACAGATTAAGGCACTTGCAGACGCAGCTCGAGAGGGCGGACTCGCGTTCTAATATTTTTATGACTGACACACAAACAATACCAACAGCTCCAGAAGGTACACCTGTACCAGAGGCAACTCCTGTAGCAGCACCAACACGTGACGCCGGAAGGGGACGTCGCGGAGGGGCAGGAGGGCGTGGTGGTCGCCCAGGGCGCGAGCGTGCTCCTCGTGAGCGTAGCGAGTTTGATCAATCAACGATTGATGTACGTCGCGTGGCTCGTGTTATGGCCGGAGGTCGCCGTTTCTCTTTCTCCGTAACGGTGGTTATTGGAGACCGTAAAGGGCGTGTGGGTGTTGGGCTTGGAAAGGGTGCTGACACCGCACTTGCTATTGATAAGGCGGTGCGTGATGCAAAGCGTCACCTCATCACGGTTCCTCTTACCAAGGACCACTCCATTGCACACAACGTATCGGTGAAGTACGCGTCATCAACGGTTTCTATCATTCCTTCACCGGGTCGCGGGCTCGTTGCTGGATCTGCTATGCGTACCGTACTTGAGTACGCTGGTGTCACCAATGTGATTGCAAAGATTCTTACTCGCACCAAGAACAAGCTCACCATCGCTCGCGCGACGGTAGCGGCTCTTGCAAGCTTGAAGGCTAAATAATACTGGTATGCAAGCACACACACTTACAGCAAAGACAAAGCGCGTCACTTCAGCCCGTGTGGGTCGTGGTGGCAAGCGCGGAAAGACTTCAGGTCGCGGAACCAAGGGTCAGAATGCACGTGCAGGACACAAGAAACGTCCTGAGATGCGTGACCTCTTGAAGAAGCTTCCAAAGCGCCGTGGATACGGAAAGAACCGTTCTCGTACGGTGCGTACCGACCAGCACCCATACATTGCGGTGAACCTATCCTCTCTTGATGCACACTTTGAGGCAGGAGCCACCGTCACACCTGCTACCCTTAACAAGGCAGGGTTGGTTGGAAGTCGCGCAGGACGTATTCTTCCAGTGAAGATTCTTGGAACTGGTACTCTCACCAAAGCGCTTAGTGTTTCTAACTGTGCAGCATCAGTAACCGCAAAAGCAGCAATTGAAAAAGCAGGCGGTTCACTTCTCTAGCAATGATCTCAAACTGGATACACAAAGCGAAACTCATCTTCGGCGATACGGCGGTTCGCAATCGTATCTTTTTCCTCTTGGGCGCCATCGTCGCGTTCCGTTTTCTTGCGGCAATTCCAATTCCTGGTGTTGACCACGTTCGCCTTGAGCAATTCTTTGCGAGCAACCAGTTTCTTGGTCTTCTTTCCGTATTCTCAGGAGGCGGGTTCTCTCAGCTTTCTCTTGTGATGCTTGGTGTGGGCCCCTACATCACCGCGAGCATCATCATGCAGCTTGCTACCGTGCTGTTTCCTGCGGTAAAGCGCATGTACACCGAAGATGGTGAGGCAGGACGCACCCAGTTCATTACTTGGGCGCGTATGCTCACTATTCCTTTGGCGATTCTCCAGGGTGTCGCATACCTCTCACTTCTTGAGAGTCAGGGAATCCTTGTATCTCTTGATGCCTTTGCCTTTGCGGTAAACGTATTCTTGGTGGCTGCAGGATCTATCCTTCTTATGTGGGTTGGTGAGCTTATTACTGAATACGGTATTGGAAACGGTGTGTCGCTGCTTATCTTGGCCGGTATCCTCTCCTCTATCCCAGGAGGTATTTCTCAGGCTCTCTTTACGGCAACTCCCGCAATGATTCCTGCATACATTGCGTTTGTCGTACTTGCGCTCGTGGTTATCTACGCGGTGGTCATGGTGGCTGAAGCGGAGCGCTCTGTTCCGGTTGCGTACGCGCGTGCAAGTCGCGGACAAATGTCGTCAGCTGGTGCTACCACCTACCTTCCTATCCGCCTCCTTCAGGCTGGTGTTATGCCGATTATCTTCGCGCTCTCACTGCTCCTTCTTCCTCAAATGGTGTTTGCGGGACTCTCTGCTATAGGTGTTCCGGGTCTTGATGCGGCACTTGCGTGGTACACGGCGTTTTCGGCTAACCCATACGCCTATGGTGCGGTCTACTTCGTGCTCGTGGTGATGTTTACATTCTTCTACACCTCCATCACCTTTGAGCCACACCGTGTTGCAGAGAACCTTCAGAAGTCAGGCGCTTTTGTTCCGGGAGTTCGTCCTGGACGCGAGACGGAGCACTACATTGGAAATGTGGTATCACGCATCACCCTTCCGGGCGCGCTTTTCTTGGGACTCGTTGCCGTCATCCCGTTCATCATTCAGGGAGTTACCGGCATCACCGCCATCCTGATTGGTGGAACCGCACTCTTGATCGGTGTCCAGGTGTTGGTTGACCTCATACGCAAAGTGGACGCGCAGGTGTCACTACGCGAATACTAAAAGCAATGAGCCGCTCAGTAGAGCGGCTCTTGTGATAAAGTAGTAACTCCTTACCTCAATGGCCCGCGGAAAACTTATTCTCGTTATTGGTGCAATGGGAAGTGGTAAGAGTATGCTCATGCGTCACGCGATAGAGCGCTTCCCTGAGCTCGTGACGCCCTATTCCTACACCACGCGCGCGCGCAGGCCCGATGGCGTTGAGAATGATCACTATCGCTTTGTCTCAGTTCCTGAGTTTGAAGCGATGATTGAGAAGGGCGAGATGCTTGAGTGGGCACGCTTTAGCGACAACTACTACGGCACCCTTAAAGAATGGGTAGAGGAGGGACTTCGGGAAGGGAAGGTCATGTTTAAGGAGATGGAGGTGCAGGGTGTGCGTCATGTTCTTGGCACTATGAACAAGCGGGACGTGCTCACCGTGTTTGTTGACGGAGGATCATGGGAGAACTTAGTTGCCCGCGCACTCACGAGAGCCCCTATGGGAGGGGAGGAATTGGAGAAACGACGTCGTCACTACGAAGACGAACTTACCTTCATGCCGAGTGCTGATGTCGTCATACACAACCGCACACCAGAAGAGAAAGAGACGGCAAAAGAAACATTTGATAACGTAATTAAAACGGCAATTGCCGAAACACAGTAAATTCATGAATCCTATTGATACCGTTCTTATTATTGGTCGCCCAGGCTCCGGCAAGGGCACACAAGCAAAGCTACTTTCCGAGCGCCTTGGTTGGGTGCGCATGTCCTCAGGGGACCGCATTAAGGAGATTCGTGATGGTGGTGAGCCCTTTTCCGCCCGCGTGCGCGAGATGTATGACAAGGGCACGCTCCTTCCTGACTGGTTTGCTGACTATCTGCTTGAGAGCGGGCTTCTTGATCTTGATAATCATGTGGGGGTTGTGGCTGAAGGATTTGGACGCACCTTGAGTCAGGCACAACACTTCTCAGAGATCATTGAGTGGCTTGGACGCGATCTCATGGTCTTTAATTTGGAGGTGTCTGAAGAGGAAGCGCTTCGTCGTATGATGAGTCGCTCAACGACAGAAGACCGACCTGATTCAAATGGAGAGGAGAAGATTCGTGATCGCTTCCGTGCGTTTGACGCGTCTACGGGACCAGCACTTGAATACTTCCGCGAGAAGGGACTTGTCGTTGATATTGATGGCGAACTTACCCCTGAAGGTGTTGCCCAGGCGATTGAGAATCGTCTCAAAGGATAATGATTGTACGCACACCAGAGGAGCGCGCGGGCATTATTGAAGCCGGACGACGTCTTGGTGTGGTGTTGCATGAGGTGTCTAAGATAGTAGCTCCTGGTGTATCAACCGACGAGCTTGATGCGCTCGCTGAGAAACTTATTGTTGAAGGTGGCGACGTTCCCGCCTTTAAGGGGTATCGGCCTGAAGGAGCACCCCGAAAGTATCCGGCAACGCTGTGTGTGTCGGTAAACGAAGAGGTGGTGCATGGTATTCCAAACGAGAAACCCATCACGCTTAAGGAGGGCGACATTGTGTCGCTTGATCTTGGGCTTATCCATAAGGGGTTCGTCGTTGATTCAGCCGTCACCGTTGCTGTAGGTCAGATTAATGCAAAGACTGCCGAGCTTCTCCGGGTTACCCAGAACTCCCTTGAGGACGCTATTCTTGCAGCACGTCCGGGAGCTCGTGTGGGCGACATTTCGCACGCAACTGAGCAAGCGTTTAAGGGTACAGGCTTTTCTGTAGTGAAGATGCTTGGCGGACACGGGGTAGGGGCTGCGGTCCATGAAGAGCCCTTTATAGCCAATGCCGGACACCCGGGCACGGGCCCCATGATTGTCTCTGGTATGGTGCTTGCGCTTGAGCCTATTGCAAACATGGGTCAGGCCGGTGTCACCATAGCGTCTGATGGCTACACGTATCGCACCAAAGACGGCTCTATGAGCGCACACTTTGAGCACACCATTCTTGTGGAGGATGAGGGGACACTGGTGGTGACGAGGCGTCCGGGAGAAAAGGTATAGTTAGGTGCATGGAGCACTACCGAAAACTCGTGCGTGATCGTATCCCTGCGATACTGGATGCGAAGGGAGTGAGTTACGAAAAGCACAC
>CAZPVV010000025.1:0-8432 GCA_964590505.1 uncultured Candidatus Saccharibacteria bacterium
ACACTCTGTCCAGTATTATGATCAAGCTTCAACAAGCCATCCACAACCGCGTCGCCGTTAACTTGATCGTGTTCAAGAGACAGAAAGGTGCGCAATCCACTGGTGCCGTATACACCGCAGAACTCAGCAATCCTTTCTGAGTCGTCTATACTTTTCTGGCTCAAAAAAGTAAGAAAATAGTACTGTTCTCTAAGTGAAAGGTCTGTAAGTTTTATGTTGAACTCGTTTTCAACTTCTGTTCGTACTTCTGAAGATATAAGGTACAGGTAATCGTCTAAGAGGTCTTTTTGATTAATTTCTTGGCCCTCTTTCGTTTTGGTTTGAAAACTTAGCTTTGAGAGATTCAACTCTTCGGACAAGCTTTCCCAGCCATCCGCTCTTTGTGGCTGGTGGATAAACACTGGTTGCTTCGGTGATGTCAACGACTCCTCCTCCGTACTATCTAGAACTATTGGCACGTCCCAGTTAGAGAACATTTCCTGAACACGCAGCTTTTCTTCCTCCTTTTCACGTTTTAGGTAGGGCTCGACCTCCTCAATTCGGTCTGGCTTAGATATCTCAAGACCTGAGTGTGTAAATTTTGCAAAATGGTCGCGGGAAAGGCGAAACACTTGAGGGTCCTCGCTGCGCAGTTGGAGTAGCTTTTCTACCATTTGTTCCTTGGAAGCATCTCCTCTCTCACCATTTGCCCAACTTCGGTAATCTTCTTCATGCTTCGCTACTAATGAGTGCGGTTCTTCCAAAGAATTAAGTAGTGCTTTAAGTCTTAGGTTAAGTATGAAATTCCCTTTTCTGGCTTCTAGTAGCTTCTCAATACTCTTTCTTAACTCTAGTGTGCTGCTCGTGACGCGATTAAACGCATCTGGGTCTTTGTTCTTCAAGTCTCCTTTGTAGTCTTCTACGTTGAGTCGTTCGCTCTCATACATGAAAAGGTCTCGGTAGGTGCTTCCAACGACCTCAATCGCACGCTTGGTTAGAGCGATGTTCGAATCGCCATTAAGCTCAATTAGGTTTGATATTCCTTTGGCAAATTCTTCTGGGTAGAAAGTAGCATACGCAAGAAGTATTCTTTTCCGTTCAAGATCAAAATCAAAATCGTGCGAGGCATCTTCCTCAAATACTTGAAGAAGCTGTTTTGTGCGCTCGGCAATTTGTCCGTCATCAAAGCTCTCGTAATCAAGTCCATATTTTTTGAACACCAACTTCATGTGGTCCTCGCCTAGCTCCTGATTGATCTTGTGCCGAGGAGACCTCAGAGAAAAGTCTTCTGGGTCGTTGAAATCATGATGGCTGACATGTTTCGGACCGCCCTCTTTCTGTCTATCCTCGATCATTCTCTTAATGATATACCGAGGGCCTGAAAACTATGTCGTGTGGTGCGGGATAGGAGAATCGAACTCCTGCTCTCAGTTTGGAAAACTGATGTTCTACCATTAAACTAATCCCGCGTAAGTGCGAGAATACCATACCCGCACTATATGTGCATCCAGTCTCTTTTTAAGGTAGCGTATACCCATGCCCTTCGTTACCTACCTCGGTGTGGGAGCTGCACTAGCAGTCGCAAGCTTTGTCATTGCGTTTAGTAACATACCTATAGACCGCGGTGCTCCTGAAGCTCCCGTCATTCCCATTGCAACACTTGAAGCAATTGGAAGCACAACTCCTTTTCATACCCAGCTTGAAGCGCTTATTCCCGGCTCTCCCGAGTTTCCACACCTTGATGCGCTAGTATCTGCAACGAGTTCACTAAGTGCCTCTGCGCCCCTTATTACGCCTCCTGCGATACCTCGTAAGCCGGAGCCTGTTGCAGTCCCTACTCCCTCCCCCATAACATCAGCTCCCGTTACCGCGCCTGCAGTTCCCGAAACACCGGCACCAGCACCCGAAACACCTGATGCGCGCGTTCGTCGCTCTCTCATAGCAGCAAGCGTGAATATACTCTGTACTGGAAATGGAGGCGCCGTTCATGGCATGTCAGCAAGCGGTGTGATCATAAGCCCTAAAGGCATCATCATGACGGTGGCGCATGCTGGCCAATACCACCTCCTCTATGACTATCCGAGTGCCGGCAGTGTATCGTGTATCGTTCGCACCGGAAGTCCTGCACGACGCACCTATACCGCAAAGCCCGTGTACATTTCTGAGGAATGGATAGAAAAGAATCCCCGCACACTCTCCACAAGTGCGCCCTCGGGCTCTGGTGAGCATGACTTTGCGTTCCTTGCGATAACGGGAAGTGCAACGGGCGCTGCTCTTCCCTCTTCGTTCCCGTATGTACCGCTTGCAAGCACCGATCCTAAAAAGGGTGAGACGGTTGTTATCGCAGCGTACCCAGCTCAAACACTCACCAGTAGTCAGGTGCAGTCAGCACTGCCTATGACCGTTGTAACCAGCACGGTAACCGACCGGTATTCATATGAAGCCACTACCGTAGACGCCATATCACTTGGTGGCAGTGAGGCTGCCCAAACGGGATCCTCTGGAGGGGGTGTCGCAAACCTAGACGGCAAGATAGTTGGCCTTATCACCACTTCCTCTACGGAGGGCCCCTATGTAGCCCGCAACCTGCTTGCCATAACCCCAGGACACATACGCCGTAGCTTCAAGACAGACACAGGCAAAAGCCTAGATCAGTACCTGTCCGAGCCACTCTCTACCCTTACCACCTCTTTTGAACGCACCGCCTCTACACTGCGCGCTATTCTCGTTCGTGCTCTTGAGAGCTAGTTTGTCGGGGCGCGGAGAATTGAACTCCGTCATCATCCTCCCAAAGGATGCGTACTACCGGTATACGACGCCCCGAATGTGCATATCCTATCAGGTTTTATTCATATAAGGGAGCCCTGTTGTTCTTTAACCTTCGGGCCTTTTTAAATGTTAGGAATTTGCTTTGTTTTTCTTGGACCCGGACACATCAAGAACATCTGTCCCTTGTCCTTTATCCCCAGTACTAACAGGTTTGTCCCCAGGCGTCTTTTAGCAGAATATCCTTTATATTCAACGTATTTCTCTTAAACACCTGAAGAGTCGCTGAAGATAAGTTAACAACAAAGCGCCCGTTCCCGGGCGCTTTGTTGTCCTTGGTGCGGATAGGGAGAATCGAACTCCCGACTGGTCCTTGGCAAGGACCCGTTTTACCACTAAACCATATCCGCGTGGTGTGGATGATAGCACACGTGGACTGTATTTATCCAGCGCGCGTGGCAAGAAATTCCTCACGCTTGAAACTTATGTCTTTAGCCTTCCCTTCCTCTAGCAACACTTCACGAGGGAGTTCCCGCATGTTGTACAAGCTCGCCATGCTCATACCGTATGCGCCTGTAGTCTGGATCTCAAGAATGTCTCCTATGTGCGGGAGGGTCATCTTCCTATTCTTCGCAAACAGGTCGCCTGACTCACATATGTTCCCCGCAATAGTAACCGGAACCCGGGGTCCTTTGCGTAGCGTCTGGTTCACTATGTGATGGTACGAGCCATACATTGCGTGGCGAATAAGGTGGTTCATACCTGAGTTCACCCCAACAAACACATGCTTCTGCATCTTCTTTACATCAACAACAGATACGAGTAGTGTTCCGGCCTCAGCCACAAGATACCGCCCAGGCTCAAAGGCAAACGACACCGGTCTTCCCGCCTCCAGCACAAAGTCTTTTGTTAGTTTCTTGTATGCCTTCCCAAGCGCCTGCAGGTTAAGGCGCGTATCGACGGGCTTGTATGGAACGCCAAGCCCTCCACCAAAATCAACATGTGTTAGGTTGGGAAACATGCGCGCAGTCTTTAAGAGTTCCTGCATAGACCGCGCAAACAGATCCGCATCAAGCACGTGAGACCCTATATGCTGCTGTATACCCGTGATTCTAAGGTTGTGCTGAGCAGCAAGAGCCTGTGCACGCGCAAGATCCTTGTAATCAATACCAAACTTACTCTCAGGACCGCTCGTAATGACATGTTCGTGGTGTCCGGCCCCAATCCCCTGATTCACCCGAAGCGAGACCTGCTTCCCCAGTCCCCTCCTTCCCCACACCTCAAGCTGGTGTAGTGAATCAAGATGCACAATGCCAGCATGCATAGCCGCATACGCTAAATCATCCTCTGCAATGTTTGAACAGGTAAAGCTAATGCGACTCTTTGGGAAGCCGGCCAAGCGCGCCAAGCGCAATTCCCCAGGACTCACGGCTTCAACACCGAACCCTGACTTCTTTATGATCTTAAGTATGTGCGGGTTCCCGTTCGCTTTGATTGCGTAGTGTATCTGCGCTCCCGCCAAGTGGCGCTTTAGCTCCTGTGCACGCTTCTCTATGACACTAGCCTCATACACGTACAGAGGTGTACTGAATTTCTGAGCCAGCTCTTTCATGGTGCTCCCGCCAGGACTCGAACCTGGAACGACTGTTCCGAAGACAGTTATGATATCCATTTCACTACAGGAGCCTGTCCCCCATACTACGGGAGAGCTAGGAGAATAGCCACCCACGTACTAGTATTTTTCTAATGAAGTTCCCTATTCCGCAAGAGGTCACAGCCGTTTCAGAAGGACTCCGCAAAGAGGGCTTTGAAGCATACCTTGTTGGAGGCTGTGTTCGCGACGTTCTTATTGGCCGAAAGCCAAAGGATTGGGACATTACGACAAACGCTAAACCTGAGGATATTCAACGCATATTCCCTGACTCCTTCTACACCAACGAATTCGGTACGGTAGGTGTTACACATGAAACGGATGACGAGACCGTGAAAGTGATTGAGGTAACTCCCTACCGCACAGAGACAGGCTACACAGATAAGCGCAGGCCGGACGCAGTTACATTTGGGGATAACCTTGAAGAAGACCTGGCACGCCGCGACTTCACCATCAACGCCATTGCCTACGATGAGTCTCAAGGACAAATCATTGACCCTTATAAAGGACAAAAGGACATTGAACTCAAGGTGTTACGGACAGTTGGTGATCCTATTGAGCGTTTTGAGGAGGATGCACTACGCCTTATGCGAGCGGTTCGCCTGGTCGCTGAGCTTGATTTTGCCCTTGATACGGATACTGCCGCAGCGATTAAGGAAAAGGGTCCTAACCTAGGCCATATTTCAAAGGAACGCATCCGGGATGAGTTTGTGCGCATCCTCAAGTCTAAGCAGCCCATGATGGCGCTCGTGCTTTCACAGCAGTTAGGAATCCTTGATTATATAGCTCCTGATCTTTCCCGTGGTATTGGGGTGGAACAGAATCAGGCTCACAGCTACGACGTATTTGGCCACTTAATGCGTGCAACCCAGCACGCAGCTGATAAGGAGTGGGCCTTTGAAATACGCCTTGCTGCCCTCTTCCACGATGTTTCTAAGCCAGAAACGAGACGGTGGGCTGAGGAAAAAAAGGATTGGACCTTCCATGGTCACGAAGTAGTTGGTTCACGTGTAACAAAGAAAGCATTGGAGGACCTTAAGTTTTCACGGGAAACAATTGATAGGGTTGTAAAACTGGTGCGCTGGCACATGTTCTTCTCTGATCCTGACCAAATTACCCTTTCCGCCGTTCGCCGCATGATTACAAACGTTGGCGAAGAGAACATATGGGATCTTCTCAACCTGCGCATTTGTGACCGTATTGGTACGGGACGCCCAAAAGAACAGCCGTTTAGGTTCAGGAAGTACAAGGCGATGGTAGAGCAGGCACTTCGTGACCCTATTTCAGTCACCATGCTCAAAACTGACGGGAACAGGATTATGAAGGAGTTTCATGTGGAACCAGGACCTACCATCGGATGGGTACTCAATGCCCTTCTTGAAGATGTTCTGGAAGATCCGGAGAAGAACAATACGGCCTACCTTGATACTAGAACGACGGAATTACTAGCACTTCCTATAGAAAAGCTTCGGGAACTAGGGGATTCGGGGAAGAAAAAGCGTGAGGAGAGGGAAGATGAGGAGGTAAAGAAGATCTTGGAAAAGCACCACGTCTCCTAGTCTTTCACGTGGAACAACAAAAAACGGCCTATATTGGCCGTTTTTGCTGTTCATGTGCAACAGGTGGGTACAAAAAAGCCGCCCAGCGTGCTTTTTTGCGTAATTGGTGACAGGAACCGAAGGTTGGGGAAGAGGGCATATGTTGGTGGCCCCTGTCGAGGAAAGGTAACGCGGTAAAGCTTCTATGAGGCGGCTTTTCAAAAAGGTGCTCGTCTCAACTTGGGAATTGATGATTTAGCTGGAATGGCTTGTTGGGGAATACGTCCCGAGGCGTCAGCAAATCAGATTCCGCTATGAGTACGGTGCTTGAAAGGTGCTATCAAAGATCAAAACCCCTTCAGCTCTACGTTCTCTCACGAGTTCGACTTGCCGAAGACTCTCTAGATAATACTCCTGTATAGGACAGAGTAAAGGACATAATGTGGATAGTGTCCTTTATGTCCTTAAAACGTTATAGAAACAGGGCAGTGGTCTGATCCAGAAATACCAGCATGTATTTCTGCCTTCTTAACCTTCCCTGCAAGACTCTTGGAGACGAGGATGTAATCAATACGCCATCCAACGTTTCTTTCTCTTGCTTGAGCAAAATGGCTCCACCATGAATAGTGCCCATTACCCTCGGTGAAGAGCCTAAAGGTATCCACAAATCCAGCATCAAGCATGTTCTGAAAGCCCTCCCGCTCCTCCTCGGTAAATCCTTTCACTCCCTTGTTTTCTTTTGGGCGAGCAAGGTCGTCTGGCGTGTGCGCTACGTTCAAATCACCGCATATAATAACGGGTTTTTCTTCTTCAAGACGCTTCATGTATTCAAGAAATGCAGGGTCCCAGTGTTTGTGGCGAAGGGGAAGGCGAGAGAGGTCGTCTTTTGCGTTTGGTGTGTATACGCTCACCACATAAAAGGGACCGACGTCTGCCGCAAGGACCCGGCCTTCTTCGTTTGGATCTCCGTATCCGTCCGTATTAAGCTCATATTTTTCAACCAGATCTGCCGGCATACCAAACAACACGTCTTCAGGGGTTTGTTTAGAGAATATGGCGGTTCCGCTATAACCTTTCTTCTTTGCAGAGTGCCAAAACTCTTCGTATTCCATCAGATCAATCTCCGATTGGTGTTGTTCTGCCTTGGTTTCCTGAAGACAGATAACGTCTGGCTTTAGTTCCTTAAGAAAGGGAAGGAAGAGCCCTTTACGGTGTACGGCACGTATACCATTAACGTTCCAGGAGACGATTCTCATGAACCCATTCTATACGAAAAAGGGAATACTCCTTACTTCCTCTTCCCATGAAACCGCTTATGCACGTCTCGTAGGTGCGCGTCCGTCACGTGCGTGTAGATCTGTGTCGTTGAAATAGACGCGTGGCCAAGGAGTTGCTGTACGGAGCGAATATCTGCACCGTTGGTGAGGAGATCGGTTGCAAATGAGTGCCGAAGCACGTGTGGCGTTACTTTCTTGGTAATACCGGCTTTAGCGGCATAGATCTTAATCATGCGTTCAACAGAACGGGGAGTAATGCGCTCACTACTTCTGTTACCTGGCGCATGATTCACAAAGAGGGCCTCATGCATGTCTTTACGGGCCTTTAGATACGCCCTCACAGCGTCTTTAGCGGTGTCAGAGAGAAATACCACACGCACCTTGTCACCCTTTCCGCGAACCGACAGCTCGTCGCGAGCCAAATCTATGTCTGAATCAAGTGAGGTGAGTTCTGAGACACGAAGACCAGTGGAGAAGAGGAGTTCCATAATTGCTTTATCGCGAAGGGACCGTGCATCGGTGCCGTCGGCGGCCGCAAGCAATCTTCCAAGCTCAGCGTCATTGATGAGATCAAGAGAACGCTCGGGAACCTTCGCCAAATCAATCTTCTCAGGAGAGAGGCCTGCAACATCGCGTTTGCGCAGGAACTTCAGAAAGGAGCGAATAGCAATGAGGTAGTAGTTCTGGGTGCGACGCTTCATGGAATCCTTGCCGGTTCCAGGCTGGCGGTTAAGCCATAACCTAAATTCACGCACCTTTTCCTCAGTTATCTGGCTGGTATCGGTAATATTCCCCCAGGTAAAGAAGCGGATGAGGTATCGTTCATAGTTTTCAATGGTTTTCACCGCCCGCCCGCGCTCAATCTCCGTATGTTCCAGAAATTGCCTTCGTGCGCTCTCAATATCCATAGTTATTAGTGTACCAGTGTCGCACAATCAGCGCCTTTGCTGTCCACTACGTTATGATGCAGATATGCGTTTGTTGTACCGATACACCACCCAGTCTGGTGAAGGTACTTTTTCGGCCACTCGGCAGTTTCTAAACGACCAGTCTCTGCGCATTATTGAATCCATCGTACAGATGATGCACCGACAAGCAGATTGGTTGCTTCTTCCACACATTCCAGAGCCGCATCTTGAGTTCTACTTCACCGAAAGGGGCAGGGAGCTCTTTGAAGAGACCTTACGGGGTGTACAGGAGACTTGTATAGGCGAAATTGAG
>CAZPVV010000026.1:0-8397 GCA_964590505.1 uncultured Candidatus Saccharibacteria bacterium
ATTAGGATAATAAATACTGCCATTCCCAATGGACCCCAGAAGTTGAATTCGTATATCTTTGTTAGCTCTCCGTAATAATTTGATATGAAAAATACTGTTTCAAAGATTGCCAAGCCTGCGGTTAGAAGCCATATCTGCCTCCTAAATGAAGAATTCTTTTCCTTGAATTGTGCCACAAGACCCAAACAAACCGTGAATGCAATTAAAAACGGTTCAAGTGCGTAGATGAAATTCCACAAGACTCCATTATTGCCTTGGCAATTGTAGACATCGTAATTAAGTATGTTGAGCGTTGTTGGAGTGAGAAAGGCAACTAGTAAGATTGGAATGGCTCCGATCACTTTTCCTAGAGTAGGTAGATCTCTCTTAAAGAAAAAAGTATATGCAAAGTATGTAATTAAGAGGTATAGAGTCACTTCTATAATTGCAGTTAATTGCCAGCTATACATTAGTACGACGTGATACGAAGCTACCCACTGCACGAGTATGTTAATTACCCATAACGCAAAGGCAATTGATACCCCAAATAAAAGTCTGGACTGTATAGATTTCCTATTGTTCGAGAACACAAAGAATCCAACCAAGAGAACCGCAACGAGAATCGGAACATATGAGTAATATAAAAGTGGAGGAGCAATTGAAAAGTCAAACACACCAAGAAACCATGGCTGTTCTTCCCCACATAGCGCTTGGCCTAATGAAGTAAAATTCATAGATCACTAGGGGTTACCTCAATCTCGGTGTCTTCTCCTTCTATGTTCACAACAGTAAAGTCCTGAAGAATCATCGTTCGGTAATATGCGTATGAAAGTGGAACGGCAAGTAGGGCCGTTAATAGGAGCCACGGCAAGTACTTTCTCATGCTCTGATTCTACTACACCAATAAAGTCTTAGGCACTATTTCTGGTGACAATGAACTTTTTTAGAAAATCCGAGGGTCTGTAGCTTAGTTTTGAATCACGCAATGTTTGAATTCCGAGGTCTTGTTCCCAGTTCCAATAAATAACCTCTCGTGATTGCAAATGTCTTGCCATGCTTTGAGCCATAAACTCATACTCTCCTTGTGTCTGCTCTGCTACCTTCCAGAAGTGACCCATAGAGAATATCCTGTTCTCAATTTCCTCAATCGAGAAGGCGCTTGGCTCTCCGTCGACTTTAACTATTCCGACGAAGATGTCGCGAACGCTGGCCAATCTAAATATCCGCTCAATAGCGTCTGCTTCGTGCAAAATGCTTTGGTCGTCTGGGGTGTTGTGACGCGCCCGCCATGCCGAAGATATTTTCCTAATTGCGTCTTGAGTACCCGGTTCGTTTAGATTGTATATATCAAAACTGTGGTCCTGAAACGATTTTATGAAGCGGTTTGCATCTTGTCGTTTATATTTGTATTGATTACCTGCAAGCTCGGATAGTCTCGACGTCAAATATATGTAGTCGTAATTGTCTCGATCAAGAGAAACGCCGATTTTTGTATCAGAAATATCATGAATTCCAACTTCTGGAACTAATTTTAGTTCTACAGGTAGCCCCACTGATTCTGCATAAGATAGCAACTTCGTGACTGTTCTATGATTGTCATGCATTCCTATAAATGAGAGAAAAGGAGCGTCAGTTTCGTAATCAGTAAATCTAACAACTAGGTTATTATTAAGAACTGAAACCTCTCTTTTGTTTGATATGTCCCAGCACCACAGGCTAGTGAAGTTGAAATCTGAATAATAGGGAAAATGCTTAGTGAATGAGTCCACAGCTTCACTATCTTCAATCTCAATTCTCTTAAATTCAGGAAACTCAGGGATCATGGAGTGGTTAGTCCCAACCCTCAGCCTGATAAACAGCAGCTACAAGTGCGCATACAACCTGGTTTTCGCATGACAACCCAGTAACCACCTGGTTTACAGGCCCATACTCCTCAGGACGATACGTTACCATCGCAGAGAGACTCTCGTTTATTAAATTAGTCACCTCTTGCTCACTGTGTCCTTCGTGCTCAACAAAAAGCCCTTTTCCAGAACCGTCATTTGCAAGAACCCAACCAATTCCAGACCAGGCCTCCTTGCCTATCTCATTCTCAATCTGACACGCGTAAACAACATAGAGCTTGTGCCCAAATTCCTCTGGCTTTGCATCAGGCTTTCGTAGTTCAATCTTTGAATTCGGAGGGATAATTGAAGACAATCGTATTAAATTGTAGTTAGATATGCCCGCATCGTGTAGGGCCGCGTCAAAAGCAGCAATCTTCGTGTCTCCTCGTCCAGTACCCTTGCTTATTGTGATTAGTTTCTCCATTACGTGAAAGTATATACTAGGCAAAAAGAAAAGAGGACATCCCACCGGGATGTCCTCTCAAGTCAGGAACTTAATAGTTGGCTCGACAATGTGCCAAAGCGCTGGGGAAAACTTCTTGATTCCCTCCATGGCGCCCCAAACGAGTAGGGCCCAACTGGTACACGAGATGACGAGACTGGCCAGAAAGATCTGCCACTCCTTGATTCCCATGCCGTACTTGTAGGCCGGGCGCATAAGAATCAGGCATGTCATCGGGTCGTACTTAAGCGACAGGAAGATGAAGAGCACGGGCCGGAACCAATGGCGCGCGATTGGAGCTACAACGTACTTGCGGGCAAGTTCCAGGCCCGAGAGCCACGTCACACCAACCACTTCAAACGCATTGCTGGCCGGCTTAATCTCAAGCGGGCGCAAGAGGCGTTCGTGGAGACCCACACCTGCTTCCTTGAGGGTTTCAAACCCCAAGGCGTCTGTGAGAGCCTCAACCAACTTCCTGAGTCTGGAGTTTGTGATTCGAGACGCATCTCTGGTCGCGCACCAATCGTAGAATACGATAAGCGCCCAGCACAGGACGAACGAGAGAGCCATCATCAAGACGGTGCCCACGATCAATCCAAAGCTGAGTATCGTCCCAGGATACAGTGCGTATTCGATGTACTTATCCAGAGCGAACAGCGTTCCGTGCACGGCCAGCCAAAGCAGGCCGCGCGAGCGTATAGCGTTGAAGATTCCCAACGCAGCCTCCTTTGTTAAGGTTCAGTCTACGAACGATTCCGTAGTTAAAGATTATAGCACGATGCTGAAAATTTGCAAGGCTATAAACTAACTCGAAATTACGCCAACATAAAACCACTCCCCTCCCACTTTCGCGTATGGCTTAGGGAAAATAATCACAACATCCGTATCAAATACTACGCTCTCCCCTGACTCTCTTTGAGCAATAGGGGTACCAGCTGGAATTAACTCAAGATGTCTCCAATCTTTGAGTAACTTATCTCCCTCACGTTCGCGCGCCAAGATACTTTGCATATGCACAGCGGTACCTGCATCATGCATGAGTTCAAGATCTGTTGGTGCTTCAATCATGCCCAAATGCACCAATACACGCAGGATGGACTGCTCTGCAACGAGGACAGACTCTGGACTATCATGCTGGCCACACTCAATAAGAACTCCTGACTTCCCTGCTGTATGTGCGTAGTGGTCACTAGTATGTGACTGGAATGCGTGTGGGTTCTGTTCATAGACCTTAGGCCAGTCATAGATTGAATATTCAGGTCCAAGCAACATAGCCAGAGCAACATTCTCGTCTGTAGGGTAATCAAGAAATAGATTCACCGGACCTGGCGCATAGCTTGAATGGAGATCAAGCATCACATCACTCTCATCAATAAGTGCACAAAGCTCATTCGCAAGTTTTGCCTCGTAGAGAGTGGGGTTGTCAGTCTTTCTTAGTACGCGATTCAGATTCTCGCCAACCTCTCTCTTCCCTTGCTTGTATGCTTCTGGGTTTGCGATGGGTACAAAACACACCGAACCCTTTAAAAGAGTTATCTCGCCCGCATCAAGCTTCTCCATAATCCGGGCAATACCTGCCGGACCGCATGGTTCGTCTCCATGAATAGCACCTAGTACGATAAGTCGAGGACCCTCACTTCCACTATTAAACGAATAGGACTCAACTAAGCCCATACCTATCGTGCCAACACAAACGTCCCTATGCGTACGTACTTCAGCATTAGCTCCAGTATACCTGGATTCTTCATAAACTAGGCCTTAGATGATTGTTACCAGTAACTTGCCAATATAAGTACTGCATGGTACTTTTCGCCCAGATGAGATCGAACCCCTTGATCTCCACACCTGGAAGGAGGTGAGTAGTTTGAAAGGCTCCCAGCAATTCAGCTGGACGGTGAGCACTCAGCGTCGTACGAACGACGCTCAGGTTCGCTTCCAAAGCCAATGTCGCAGTGGCGACGGCGGCAACGGCAAGTGCGGCGGCAAGTGCAACACCAAGCCCAAGCACTAACGCCGTTGATAGGGCGTCTGGCTTTTTGCTGGGCGCCCTATCTCCATTTAGAGATAAACTCTTTTGCGTTCATTGTCTCAATTTCCTCCCACGTTAGTTGTTGATTCCTTTTTCTGAATTCCCTAACAAGGTGATACCCAATTGAGTAACCCATCCAGCGAGGGTACTTCTTATTACCAAACAATACGTCCATTCTAATTTTCTTGCTTTTTGATGACAACTTCTCTTTTATAGTCCTATAGAGTCTCTGTGCTTCCTGAAGAGTAAGGGCTGTTGCCCATGGAGCTTGCTTACCTCCGGCCACTTCTTCCCTAAAACTTTCCGCAAGCCCCTCCATTAACATGTGTTCTAGAAGGCTGTAGGAACTTGATCGATTTCTATTGTAATAGGTTAAATGATTGTACTCATGAGCAGTAGTTTCTTTAACGGATACAAGAGTGTATGTTTCAACATCAACAAAAAGATGAATGACACTTGAATGCGGTGCTACTGCATTTACTCCCCTAAATAGTTTTGAGTCGCTTAAGCTCGGAAACCACGGAAAGATGAATACGTAGATAGGAAGCTCACTGTGAGGCAAAATCTTGTAGCACTTATTTACCGTCTGAAAGACTGCATCTTCAATTTTTTCCTTCTGGACTCTAGTTAAATGTTTATAGGTTGAGGGATTGAAGTCTCCCATTCTATTGGTGAGGTCTGCTTCCAAGTCCTCATCCTCCATATAACCGGCAAAGTTAATACTGCCGTTAGACTTCATTAAGGAAGTAAGTGCCTTAATGAAGCTATACGAATTTTTTACGTCCTTAGTTATTTTAGGAAAGCAGAAATTTAATACAACGGCACTTTTCTTCATACTGACTATAATACGCTATCAGGAATAAAATTGGGGTGGAGAGCTTTCGCTTCCACCCCAAGTTAGTAGCGTACCTAAGCGAACGGGTGTGGAAACCTCCGTAAGCTCTTGTAGCTGAGTTCACCTTGCCCCAGTTTCTTCTTGATTTCATACAATCTCTTCATGCCTGCTGGCTCTTGTCGATACCCGAAGGTCATCGGCACCATACCAGGCACAATGGATCGGATGATGTTGAGTCCCTTGTTCCCGCCGAACGAATCAGTGAGCGCTAGAGAAACAGTCAAGTGAGGCCACCCATTATCCGCGAACCGCGTAGTCAGCGACTCCCAGTTACAGGCTGCTCCCAGTGCGGCCCTTTCTAGTTCAATTATTTCACCCGTACGAGCCATAAAGTCAGCGCGTCGGAAGAAACGTTCTTGCTCGTAGAGGGCGCCATGATCTAACGGCATTGCCACCTTCTCTGGATGGATAAACGCTGAAGGACCATTTTGCAACCTTGCCAGCACCGCTGCCTCGACTTCCATCAGGGCGTGCTCAAGTGCCATTGCAGGGTCAAACCGAGAGCACGAGGCGCACGTAGTGAAGGCAAGTTCCTCGTTTTGAGCGAAGACGGCAATGGCCGGCGCGAGATCCAGGGTCTGATCCTTGATCCACACGTTAAAGCCAGCTTTCTCTAATTCTTCGATCCGCTTCCGTATCTCGAGATTTACTGAGTGATTTGAGATCGTTGGCAGAATGAGGCTGGAAAAGTATGCACTCATGAATGAGTCACGCTCTACAAGCTCAAGGGTCGCCGTCTCCATAGCCCGTTGCCGGTCAGGGTGAGCAGCGACTCCCGAAGAATTAGCATACGCGTACGGGGGAGCGTCCGAATCTACGGTGAAGTAGACGAGGTCGGCAAGTATGTGTACGGCGTCACCCGACATCTCATCCCTGCCTTGTGTCCAGAGGTAGTCCAGGTCTGTATCAAACCTGGTAAAAGGAAAGCCTTTTACGCGGTACTGAGACGGATGGAAGCTGATGATTGAGCGCGGATCCACTGCCGTGTCCAAATCATTGAAGCGTGCCTTAACGAGCGTATCTGGCGCACTTCCACAGGCAGCCCACTCCCGCGCTTCAGAGTGCGCTTTGATTTGTGCAAGCGTGGGCGAGCTGTCTCTTCCGTAAGACCAGTCTTCCGTCAGACTTTCGTCCACTCGTGCAAGTGCAATGGTGAACGGAGGACGGTAGTTTTGTGCCATGGGAGTCACCCAGTGAGTCTTCAAAGCTTCACCAGGTTGGCCCACTGCTTCTACACCGAAGAGTATCGTGGTCAGTGGTTGATAGTTCTCTTCCAGGCACAGTGCGTCTGCGAGGAGTGATTCGGCGAACCCGCCGATCTCCACACAAGCTACACCAAGCTCGGTCGCTGCCAAATGCACATTCTGGGCAGCATGACCCGCTTCGAGCGGCACGTACAGCATTCCACGATTACCGTATTTCTCACCAGCTACACGGAATGAACCGCTGAACGCGAATACACCCGATGCATTCTCCACCATAAGCGGATCAGCATACGCGCGTACGAACTTAAGAGCATCACTAGAAACACGAGTGAATCCAATGCTCTCTTCGGTGCCGACGTAGATCTTGTAGACACCTCGCGACAACTCTTCCATATCTTGGAGAATTGCAACGTGCATTGTAAGCGGGTACAAGGCGCCGGCTGAAGGGACCGTACGATGTTCGTCGCAGGTCATTCCGTAGGCGCTCCATGCCATGTCTACAATGTGCTGGTAGGCGATTGATTCGCCAGAGAAGTTGCGTGTTGATACTCGTCGCGACAAAAGACTACGTAGCATCGACGAGCCACTCGACGTTAAGTTAGATGGACAGCCTGACAGATGTCGCGCTTGTGCGCTGTCCCTGACTGCGTCCACTTCTGTCTCCGTGAGTACTGGTAATAGCGTCGAAGGATTCTGAGCCATCCTCCATGCGGACTCGGCAAAGAATCTGTAATCAACAAGGAGTGACCGAGCGTGTAGTTCATTCAGAAGACCGAGTAGTGGCTCCCTAGCCCACTTAGACTCAAGGGTTGTCAGGATGCATTCGACGGTCTTTGAGCCATCGCTAAGTTCAGCAATAATGCGCATGAGAGTTTCAGGCGCAGCAATTGTGACCTTTTCGTCACCCACGTAGAATACGGCCTCTCCATTCCCGATAACGACGGGAACGCCGAGCAAGGGTCTCATAGTCGGGTCCATCCCGTGTATCCTTCTTTAAGGTTCAGGTATAGAGGCACGATGCCCCTCTGGCGTGACAATACCACACTTTTATAAACAGAAAAGTATTACCGCGCCAACACAAACGTCCCCACAATCGGCGCTATAAACCACCAGAAGAAGTACTCTTTGGGTGCGAACAGAAGATCAAGGGTTTGCGGTAGGTTATAGAGCTTGTCTACATCAAGCACGCTGTATCCAAGGGCCATAACAAATCCCGCAGTCAAAAGACATAACACCACAAGCGGGAACATCTGAATGGTGCTTGATCCCCCACCACCAATACGTCGCACCAAAAGGTATGAAATAAAGGTAAGTACGACGTACACAATGATATTGGTAATCGGCTGACTACCCGTAATCCCAACAAGCATATCTCCAAAGGGAAACACACTATAGAGCGCATAGCCCATGTAAAGCGACACGACAAGCGCCACCATCGCTGATCTCCCTTCACGCATTGCAAACGCAACGAGCGCAATAACAACAATGACAAATGCGAGGACGTTTCCAATCAATGCCCACGCACTAGCGATACTCGTTGTTGCAAGTCCGGTAGCTTCGTTCATTGCTTCAAGTATAACTCCCTTTAGGAGTGAGTGGTGCCTTAGTCAACAAGAAATCCTCCTGCTTGATGGTTCCAGAGGTCTGCATAGAGCCCGCCTGTTTTAAGAAGCTCATCATGCGTACCGTCTTCAATGATTTTTCCTGCGTCCATGACGATGATGCGATCCATCGCACGCAGTGTGGAAAGTCGGTGTGCAATAGCTATCACCGTTCTGCCTTCCATGATGGTAAGCAGAGCTTTCTGCACAGCACCTTCACTCTCGCTATCAAGCGAAGAAGTAGCTTCGTCAAGCAAAAGAATAGGAGCATTCTTCAGAAACGCACGTGCAATCACTACTCTCTGGCGCTGACCGCCAGACAACTTAACCCCGCGCTCCCCAACCATAGACTCATACCCA
>CAZPVV010000027.1:0-8005 GCA_964590505.1 uncultured Candidatus Saccharibacteria bacterium
ACCCCTCGGCGCACCCGTTATTCTTCTGGCCTTCCTTGGTGTGGGACTCGTCATTGCGACCGACATCGTGGCCCTGCTTGAGACTCTTGGTGAATACGCAAACAAGGCGGGAGGGGCACTAGGTTCCGTGAAGCTCCCCAGCATGCCCGGGAAAAAGGACGAGGAGGAAGAGGAGACCGAAGAAGAAACTCCTGAAGAGCCTGAGGAGCAGACACCCCAAGCACTTGATGTTGACCGAGAGCCAACCGTCACCATGTTTAATGACACGAAGGCCATTCCAGGAGCCGAGGCAGCTATTCCTAACTTTGATGCTGAATACAAAGCGCCTCCCCTTTCCATTCTTGGAGAGGATAAAGGAAAGCCTGGTGTGGGCGACATCAAGGCAAACGCCAACATCATTAAGCGCACCTTCCAGAATTTCGGTATTTCTGTAGAGATGGACGAAGTGTCGGTCGGTCCAACCGTGACCCGCTACGCTATGAAGCCAGCAGAAGGCGTACGCCTTTCTAAGATCCTTGGGCTCCAGAACAACCTTGAACTTGCCCTTGCGGCACACCCTGTGCGTATTGAAGCCCCTATCCCAGGCAAATCCCTCGTTGGTGTTGAGGTACCAAACACCTCCAAAGCAACCGTTGGACTTGGTGGAATCATGGCGGCTCCTGAATGGACCGCAAGCCAGAAGCCACTTCTCTCCGCTCTTGGTCGCGATATCACCGGCACCCCGCACTACGTGAACATTGCGAAGATGCCTCATGGCCTTATCGCGGGAGCAACAGGCTCTGGAAAGTCAGTTGCTATCCATGCCGTCATTACCTCCCTTCTTTACCGCAACGGTCCTAACCAGATGCGCTTCATCATGATTGACCCGAAGCGTGTGGAGCTCACCCTCTACAACGGTATCCCCCACCTGCTCACTCCGGTGATCACGGATCCTAAGAAAGCCATCATGTCGCTTAAGTGGGCAGCAAAAGAAATGGAGCGACGCTACAACATTCTTGAAGGAGAACAGGTGCGCGACATTGAGTCCTACCACAAGACCATCTTTGAGCCAGCAAAGAAGAAAGGACTGACTGACATGCCTGAGGCTATGCCGTACATCGTGATTGTGATTGATGAGTTGGCGGACATCATGCAGAGCTACCCTCGTGAGCTTGAGGCCGGTATCGTGCGTCTGGCTCAGATGTCACGCGCCGTGGGTATCCACCTCGTACTCTCTACACAGCGCCCATCCGTAAACGTCATTACGGGTCTCATCAAAGCAAACGTCCCTACCCGTATGGCGCTCCAGGTAGCAAGTCAGATAGACTCACGCACCATTCTTGATGGCGGAGGTGCAGAATCCCTCCTTGGTGCCGGCGACATGTTGTACCTTTCTGCCGACATGCAAAAGCCGGTACGTATTCAGACCGCATACATTGCTGAGGCTGAGGTAAAAAAGGTGGTGTCATACATCAAACAACACAACGCAGGCACCCTGGGCGGTCTTGATCTTGGAGGCGGAAACGGTGTGCAGGTGGAGGCAAACGACGCCATCATGATGTCGGGAGACGATGATGACTCTGACGACGACCTCTACATGGACGCCAAAGCGGCTGTTGAGGAGGCGGGACGCGCATCCACCTCATACCTTCAGCGAAAACTGCGCATCGGATACTCCCGTGCAGCGCGCCTCATGGATATCCTTGAGGAGAAGGGTGTGATTGGGCCAGCAGACGGCTCTAGGCCCCGCGACGTGCTCACTCGCGGGGGTGAGGGCGCCCCTGAGGAGGACCAACGAGACTTTTAAGTATGATTAGAACCCTTGCCGGCGTTACCCTCACTATTCTCGTTATATACGGCGGTATTAAAGCGGCTCCCCTTCTCCTTGGGCCTGATATACGTGTAGACACACCTGAAGAAGGACAGGCCGCACCTGACGGCTTTGCCACCATCTCAGGAACCGCCGTACACACCCAAGAACTCACCTTAAATGGTGCCCCCTTCCTCATTGATGAAAAAGGTCGTTTTGCCACCACTATTTTGGTACCACCCGGGGGCGCTATACTTACCCTATCCGCGACCGATCGCTTTGGCCGTGAGTCAAGCGTTACCCGCACCGTATTTGTTCCCTAACCCGTATTCCTATGGCACTCAAAAAAGCAGCAAAGAAAGCACCTAAGAAAGTAGTCCCCTCTTCGGAAGACGCGGGCGACAAGTCATCCCAAGCTCGTTCTATTGAACTAGCAATTAAGGAAATCAAAACTAAGTTTGGTGACGAAGCCATCATGACGTTTGGTGCTGGGAAACCTGCAGCCATTCCTTCTATCTCAACTGGCTCCATTGGACTTGATGCGGCCCTTGGTGTGGGTGGACTTCCCTGCGGACGTATCATTGAAATCTTTGGTCCTGAGTCATCAGGAAAAACGACGCTTGCTCTGCACTCCATTGCAGAAGCACAAAAGAAAGGAGGTATTTGTGCATTCGTTGACGCTGAGCACGCACTTGATCCCGAGTATGCGCGCAAGATTGGCGTGAAGCTTGAAGAGTTGCTTATCTCTCAGCCAGACACCGGAGAACAGGCACTGGAGATTGTAGAGTCACTCGTTCGTGCTAACTCAGTCGCCATCATTGTGGTTGACTCAGTTGCGGCCCTCACCCCCAAAGATGAGATTGAGGGAGATATGGGCGCACACCATGTGGGCAAGCAAGCGAGACTCATGTCCCAGGCGCTACGCAAACTGACCGCCATCACGGCCAAATCAAACACCATCGTTATCTTCATCAACCAGATCCGCATGCAGATTGGTGTGATGTTTGGAAACCCTGAGACGACACCAGGAGGAAAGGCCCTTAAGTTCTATACGTCAGTGCGTCTTGATATCCGTCGTATCGCACAGATTAAGAAAGGTGAAGAAGTTGTTGGAGGACGGGTTCGCGTGAAGGTGGTGAAGAACAAAGTGGCTGCTCCCTTTAAGACCACTGAGTTTGATCTTCTCTATAATGAAGGTATCAGTCGTGAAGGAGAGATCATCGCGCTTGGCGAGAAGTACGAGATTATTGAAAAGTCTGGTTCAAGCTACTCATACGGAGAGACCAAGCTTGGTCGTGGGTATGATGCCACGCGCACCTTCCTTCGTGAGAACAAGCCAATGGCAAGCGAGATACTGAAGAAGATTCGGGAGAAGCTGGTGGCTGAGTAGTATTCCCTTCCCCCAGAAAGGCCCCGAGTAACGGGGCCTTTCTGCTTGACTTGTATACTCAATGGTATATTATATAATCATATTAAGTTATAATATACATATGGCTACAATCTCCGTTCCCCTTTCCGCAGACCTCATGGATACGTTGGATGGACTAGTCTCCCGTGGGACTGGCTCTACTCGTGTTGACGTTATGCGCCGCGCTCTCACCCGACTTGCCGAAACAGAGGCAGTGAATGCGATACTCCAGGCTGAGCAAGAGCCAACTCTCCGTGGTGACTTGCACGAACTTCTTAAGAAAATTGACTAGTCTTCATGGAAATTGCCTACAAGCCGTCGTTCTTGAGACAGTTCAAAAAACTCCCACCAAGACTTCAGGAGGAAGCATCAGAAAAGATTGAGCTTTTCAAGGACCCGAGTAACCACAAGGCACTAAAGGTACACAAGTTAAAAGGAGATCTTGCCGGTAGACTAAGCTTTTCAGTTAACTACAAGCACCGAATTGTCTTCGCTTGGGAAGTGCAAAATAAGTCGGCAATCCTACTCGGTTTTGGGGATCACTCCATATACGACTAGCTACTTCGTACCCGTATATATTTTCTCAAGATCTAACTCGTAGTGATTGGCGAGTGCAACGAGACAATTTATTGTGTTAGATATTTCACCTCCAAGTCTCTCCGTACTTGCCTCTTTATCCCATTGTGCCTTTGTACCCACCCTCTCCAATAACGCCACCTCTTGTGCCACCTCGCCCAACTCTTCTGTTGCCGCGAGCATAATCTCCGACGCATTCTTAAACGGATTTGGTGCCATAACAGGAGACATCTTAACTAACTCCTGTAGTTCATGTAGGTTCATATACTAATTATAGCAACGCACGAACTATTTTGAACATTGACTACACCGTATTTAAAAGTTACAACGCTGTGGGTGTTCCGCCCGGGAACTTATAAGGATACGACTATGTCCAGGAACAGACGGCTGTTCTATGGCGTCTTCGGCGCCTCCTTCTTCATCTACTGGTGGTGGATTCTGACCGGGGATTTCTCCTTGCTCAACACGAGTGAAAGAGGGCCTGCTGACGCGTTTGTCGCTCTGTGTTATCTCACCGGCTTCGTTTATGGGATCGGTGGTGTTCTCTTCGGCCTCCTCCTACTCGCAAGCCTGCGCGACAACGAGACTGTCCTCGTCGCCTATCTGATCGGGTCTCTGTCGACCGCAGCCGGATTCGTCCTCTTTGGAGGCGGCTTACCGAACTTCGGACTCGGCTGGTTGCTGATGTTTGCGATGTTCCTGTCGCTCTCCGTGGGCTCCAGCCTGCTATTGCAGGGACTCAATCCAGCTCGCTTTCAGTTGCACGAGGATTCTTACATTTAAGTGCGTCTGCTCACCCACCCACCAAGAAAATCACCCCCAGGGGCACATTTTCTTGGTGGGTGGTTTTCGTTTACGCCACCCGCACTACCCCAACTCCCCTCGCAATATCCCGCGCCATCCACGCAACTCCAAGTATCGTGAGAAGTGTAAAGAGTTGCACAGCAAAATCTGTGTTCAGATACGCTGACACAAAAAACTGCAGAAGTGCGAACACGTCCTGAATGGCCGGCATGTTACGAAACACTTGAGCTACAAACACGAGACGCCCAAGCTCATACACTGACACCAAGACTGCTACACCTGCAATAGCGGTGGTTGAGGTAAAGGGACGCAGTGTGTGTACCGTACGTACCCTGCGCATCACATTCTGTTTAATCTGGCTTTCCATGGTCAATTGATTCTTTAAATAGTTTCTTTGCTCGGTGCACTCGTGTCTTTACCGCTGACACCGTACTCCCCTCTAGTTGTGCTATCTCTTCTTGTGACTTGCCGTCAATAAATTGTAACCGAAGTAAGCGGCTGGCGGTTTCAGGCAAACGAGCGAGCGCAACCAACACTTCGTCACGAATGGAGAGATCCTCTAAGAACTCAGACGTGTCCGGCAGTCGCTCATACAATTCAGGATCAAGAGCAACCGTTCTCCCCCGCTCCTTCTTCATCTTCTGATACCTCGTAAAGGCAAGACGGGTGAGGATCATGTAGCCCCAGGAAGAGAACGAGGCGCCCTCCTGCGGGACGTAGCGGTGCGCATAGAGGTATATGCGGGTGAAAGTGTCCTGGACCACCTCCTCGGCGTCTTCACGCGTATACAGGATGGTATTTGCCTTACGCAGGAAGGCTTCCTCATACCTATCCACCAGCACACCAAACGCCTCCGGATCCGTTTTGGAGGCCATGAGCACGTCCGCGTCAGACATGTCTGCGTACAGCTCCTCATTGGCGTTGCGCATGATGTCTTGTATCATACCTTCCGCAAGCGGCCGGGCAATGACTATAACCCTCCGGCCTCCTATTTAGTTACCTTTCTATGGCTATTCTTTCCTATAACGAAATCGTGCAGAAGACGGTTATTGACTATAACGGTGAGCCGTACGAAGTGCTCTCGTCCCATGTCTTTCGCATGCAACAGCGAAAACCTGTAAACCAGACGAAGCTACGTAACCTGGTATCAGGCAAAGTAACAGAAATCTCCTTCCACCAGAGCGAGACCGTGCCGGAAGCCGATATCTCCCGCATGCAGGCAGACTACCTCTACACCAACCGTGGTGAATCATGGTTTGCTGAGAACGGAAACGCAAAGAATCGTTTCTCGTTCCCTGAGGACTCCGTTGCAGACAAGGTAAAATGGCTGAAGACAAACTCCACTGTAGAAATTCTTGTATACAAAGACAAACCAATCACTGTTACCGTTCCCGTCAAAGTGGATCTCACCGTCGTTGAAGCTCCTCCTGCAATTAAGGGCGACACAGCAACAGGTGGCAACAAGTTGGTAAAAGTTGAAACAGGTGCAGGTGTGCTCACTCCCCTGTTCATCAACGAAGGAGACATCATCAAAATAAACACAGACACGGGAGACTACGTTGAACGCGTGGAGAAGGCGTAAGTCAAAGGGCGACAGAACCGTATCGGTCCCGTCGCCCTCCGTGCCGTACCCGCTTCTGCCGACGGCATGCCCACTGTGTTGGCCTCGCTGATGTAGAGGATGGTGTACGGAGTTTCCCCCGTCGATACCACGAGGCCTGCAGTCGTGCCGGTGAGTGGATCAGTCGGATCGTTGAGAACGCGAATGAATCCGTGCTTGCTGACGATGTCTTGAGAAATCTCTTCGTTGACGCGCCTGCACGTATTCGTCTCGTCCTTGTACCAGACCCATGCACGTCCGGCAGGTATGCCATAATCAGCGACCACCGTTTCACCTTCGGGCGTCTCAAGCTTGGTACCGAGGTAGTTCACGAGGTCCTCAGCACTCGGGAAGCCCGCTTCGAGAGCGGCGCCGTTCGCCTCCGCAAAACATTCGGAGACGGTCTGCGGAAGTGCGCGCTGGTATGCACGCATGCCCGGAGCGCTCGCCGGTTCCGAAACGTACTCAACGTACCTATTGGACTCAGTCCAATAGGCTGCCTTGGCGCCGACGTAGCCAAACACGGCAAAAAAGGCCAACATGAAGAACAGCTTCATCACTCTTCTCCCTATTCAGATGCGACAATCCGCATCATCCCGCTCATAACAATAGACCCCTTGGGCACAAAAACCAGAGTTCCTGGTGGACAAAGGAGTGACCTTGCGCAGTCCAAAGAATGAATGTATGGTTTGGCTAGGCATTCTAATCGAGCACCGTCCGGCTCGTGCCTGCGCATTTCTGCAGGACTTCGTAAGGTTGTGGTCGCCCTCCAAGCTACACACCCACGAAGACATTGGACCCGATTGTGAAGAGGGATGAGTTCGGCGCCCGGACTCATCCCCAACCTACACTGTCGGCATGCTGCGCTCGTTCGCGGCCGGCCCGGTTCTCTTCCCCCCAAGGAGAGCCGGGCTTCGCTTTCATGCAAATACAAAAAGCGGTCCATTATGGACCGCTTTTTGATATCTCGCTTATGCCTGCAAGTATGGGAGAAGTCCCATGAAGCGGGCGCGCTTGATTGCGAGCGCAATCTCGCGCTGCTTTGCGGAAGGTACTCCGGTTCGCTTGCGAGAAAGAATCTTTGAGTGTGGGCTCGTGAATTGGCGAAGGTAGACAATGTCTTTGTAGTCTACAAACTTCTTGTGCTCCAATTCCTCGCGCTCTGACTGATGTGCCATGATGCGTAACTTACGTGATTAATTAAAACGGAATATCCTCTGGGTTGATCTCGTCATCCGGATACTGGATAGACTCGCTACCAGTGTCTTGTGAACCCTCTTCAGCAGGTGCTCCTCCCTGAGTAGCACGATCGCCTCCTTGTGGGCCGAACTGGAAGCTATCAACAACGATTTCGGTGCGATACTTCTTTGTTCCTTCAGAGTCCCATGAACGGGTCTGAATGCGACCTTCTACATATACGGGACGACCCTTCTTCAAGTACTGACCCATAACTTCTGCAGTGCGCCCGAAAGCGACAATGTTATGGAACTCGGTCTGTTCCTGCTGTGCCCCCTCCTTGTTACGGAATGAGCGGTTTGTTGCAAGACCGAACGTTGCAACCTGCTGTCCACTTGGCAACGCACGTACCTCAGGGTCGCGTGTGAGGTTGCCGTAGAGAAGTACTTTGTTGAGATACATACGAGGATATTATACCCCGGCGTCTTTGAGTGCCTGATCAAGCTCTGCTTCAGGCGCAACATCCTCGTCGCTCTCAGGCTCAGGAACGCGGAGCATGAGCTCGTGCATTTCCTCAGCGTGCTTTGCTGACTCAACCGTGGTGCGTAGGTCAATGAAGCGAATGATGCGAACCTCAGCGCGTGCCATTGCG
>CAZPVV010000028.1:0-7736 GCA_964590505.1 uncultured Candidatus Saccharibacteria bacterium
ACGGTTGTATGTCTCTTTACCTTCTCCCAATTGTTTGATTGCTGTGGCTTAGAGGGGGACTCTTTGTTTTGAAACAAATTTATAACGCCCCGGTTCCTTTCGGTTCCGGGGCGTCGAATCGTCACTGGTTCGGCGAAGTACTAGGCGTGAGGCCGGGTCTGGTTGGAAGGAGACTCCGGAACGGGCTGGAGTCTCCAGTCGGCGCTACGCGCCGGCAGGCGCTCAAAGGCGTCGGTGGTGCCGCGCACGCGGAGCTCGATGACTTGGCCGTCGAGTTCCAATGCGTCCACCACCTGCAGGGCGTGATTCAGCCCGTCGATGTGGAGCTTCCCACCCTTGCCAGGCGCCCGGCCATGGAGGCGCTGGACGCCCCTGAGACCCACGCTCGGGTCCATGGGACTGCCCGGGAGCACCCAGACGGCGACTGGCCTGCTCTCCACCTTGTTCGTACTTTTCGGTCTATTGGTCGACTTGGTCGACATGGCAACCTCCTGTTGACGAAGGTTCTATTATTAGCACCCAATGCATAAACAAACAAGACCCACATTTCTGTGGGTCTTGTTTGTTTTCTTATCCGATCTTATCAATCTTAACCTTAACGTATGGCTGGCGGTGCCCACGACGCTTGAGGTATCGGCTCTTTGCCTTGTATTTCACCACCTCAATCTTTGGAGTGCGACCAACGGAGAAGACGCTCGCCGTTACGGTTGCTCCATCAATCGTTGGGGTACCAATCGTTGTTACCTTGCCGTCGTCGGTAAGGAGAACATCAGAGAATACAACCGGATCACCTCGTTTGAGGTCCTGTGTTGCGGCTCCACGTCCTAGCTTCTCGATGGTAACAAGGTCGCCAGAAGCGACAACGTATTGCTTACCACCCGTCTTTATAACGGCGTATTTCATAGGCCTACTCTACCGCACGGACTAAAAGGTGTAAAGAGGGCCTATTCCTCCCCTAAACTGGGCTTCTCAAGCAAGGTGGCCTCAATACCAGCCTTTTGCTCACTTATGCGGTATACGTCTTTATCTATCTTAGCGAGCTCCTTATAGCCTGCGTTGTAGTGGGAAATGGAGGTGGCGAGAGAGTTTCCAAGCTTCTGGTAAAAGGTCTCATAGGCGCCCACGTGCTTGCCGAGCTCTCCGACTCGCTTTTGGATCTCTACCGCCTTCTGCTCTATCTCAAGAGCCTTGAGTCCCTGCATCACGGTCTGTAGGTACGCCAGGAACGAAGTTGGTGAGACGATAATGACCTTATGCTTGCTTGCCGCTCTCTGGATAAGGTTCTCCTCTTCTCCGGCGCCAACCGTGTTCACCAGAAGGTCGTAGTAGATAGCTTCAGACGGGATGAACATGAACGCAAAGTCCATGGTGTTTTCTTCGGGACGAATATACTTAGCAGTCTCCTGTATGCGTAACTTCAAGTCGTTCACAAACAACTTTTCTATTGCACTACGCTCTGCAGGATCACGCGTTTGAATAAAGCGATTGTAGTTTTCAAGTGAGAACTTGGAGTCAATCGGCAGAATCTTCTCATTAATAAATACAGCAGCGTCCACTATCTCCCCATTCTTAAATGGGTACTGCATTTGGTACATGCCGGGCGGCAATACGTTGCGCAACACGGTCTCCAAATAGTACTCGCCCACCACGCCACGCTGTTTCGGATTTTTAAGCACGTCAGAGAGTGACTGAAGCTCTTTAGCAAACTCGCCTGTTTGCCGTCCAATCTCTTTGACCGACGTAATCTCCTCGGTGATCTCTTTGATGAGCCGAGACGACTCTCCCAGTTGCGAGCGCATGGTGTCATGCACTTGGCGCGAACTTTCTGCCATGCGGTTATCAAGCGACCGCTCAAGCGTCTCTAGGCGTTGCATCAAGAGAAGCCCCGTACCACTCTCCTCTTTGGGAGTAGTACGTCCAAAGAAGTACCACAGGACTCCTGCCTGAAGGATAAAGAAGATGACGAGTGCAACGATGATTTCCATAGTCCTAGTATACGGGAGCAAGCCCGGCACGCACTCTGCGTGACTCAGGGCCAATAAAGATGAGCCACTTGGCAAGCTCTACGGTAGCCAGGTTAACGAGCCCCACACCGATAAAAAAGAGTATTTCTCCCCCTGTTGGTGTTACCGTCCCCACAATCTTCTGCACGAACGGCACATAAAGCGCAACCGCGAGCATGAACATGCTGGAGAGCATGGAGACCAACAGGAACTTGTTAGAGAAGAATGAGAGCTTCCAGATAGGCGTACCAAAGCTCTTCATGGAGAAGGCGGTAAACATGGTGCTAATAGAGATACCAATGAACATGAGTGTCTGCACTTCTTTTGCGGGGAGTCCGAGGTCGGTGAGGTAGAGGAAAATCATGGAGAGGAACCCGGCCGTAATCACACCCACCATGCCAATAAGCCACAACACCTTTTTTGAAAGCACGGTACGGATGTCTGTGTCGCGCGGGTCGCGCTTCATCACACTTGGATAAAGTGGTTCAAACGCAAACGCAAAGTTCATGAGTCCTCCCTCTACCAAGTTAGACCAAAGGATTTGCGTGGGCAGGAGTGGTAGTGGCATGCCAAGCAAAAGTGCAAACGTAATCAACACCACCTCACTAAAGTTGGTGGAGAGCATGTACGCAAATATTTTCTTAAAGTTGTCGCGCAGTCGCCTTCCCTCTCGTATCGCAACCGTAATGACGGAGAAGCTGTCGCCAAGGAGCACGAGATCAGCCGCTTCCTTCGCCACATCAGTCCCTGAGCCAAGCGCAACCCCAATACTTGCAGCCTCAAGCGCAGGAGCGTCGTTCACGCCGTCACCCGTCATTGCAACCACCTCCCCTGATCCTGTTAAAAGACGTGCAATGCGCAATTTATCTGAAGGAGCCACACGAGCAAACACGTGATTCGTGCGTAAGATCTCAAGTACCTCTTCGTCTGAAAGCGCACCAAGTTCAAGACCGGTATAGGCACGCGTGTCTATATCTTGCGCAATACCCACTTCCCTCGCCACAAAGAGTGCCGTCTCAGGGTTGTCGCCTGTAAGCATAAGCACACGAGCGCCTGCACTTTGCATCTCGGTAACAGCGTCTTTTGCTTCAGCACGAATCTCATCAGAGAAAATAATGAATCCAAGGAGCTCAATACCATGGAGGAACGAGGTGCGTGCCTCTTCTTCTTTTGGAAACACATCTTTTGAATAGAGCCTGCGGGCTACTGCAAGCACGCGCTTTCCTTCGCGTGTGGAGCGAGACAGTGCATCTGTAAAGAACGCTCTGTCCTCCTTACTAATATGTGCCGTTCCGGAAACTCCGTGTGCATGCGACGCGTGTTCAAACAGAACCTCAGGAGCGCCAACCAAGTATGCAACGTTCCCTATATCCTCTTTCACGAGCATGGCGCCGAAGCGGCGCTCTGACGCAAATGGAATGGTGTCTATGCGTGGATGCGCATCGCGCAGGTGACGCTCCTCAATACCAGAGCGAAGTGCAGCCAGGAGTATCGCCTGCTCCACAGGGCGCCCGTGTGCAACGATTGCCTCAACTCCCGGAGACGGATTATTTACCTCCTCAATGTATCCATCAGACGCCAAGACCGCGGCACGCAACATGGCGTGTGCAAGCTTTCCATCAACGTCTTCCGTGGTGCCCGAGAGTGTTGCGAACCCGACAGCCTTAATACTTCCCTTCGTGAGGGTGCCTGTTTTATCAGTCAGAATGATGCTTGTGGTGCCGAGTGTTTCGGCCGCCAGCAGGTTACGCACCAATCCGCCAGCCTTAAGAATGCGCTCCATACCAAGCGCAAGTACCACCGTGACTGCAGCCGGAAGACCTTCAGGCACGGACGACACCGCAAGGGCGATCGCGATAAAGAGCATCTCTCCAAATGGTTGCTCACGCAGATACCCGAGATAGAGCACCACAAGCAGAATCGCGACCGCCGCGAGCACCAACAAACGCGCTACGTCACGGATATCTTTCATGAGTGGAGTCTCCGTGCGCTTGTGCTTGCCGAGCTCACTTGCGATAGCGCCGAGCTCAGTTCCCGCCCCTGTTGCGACCACCATACCCTTACCCGTTCCTGACACAACAAGCGTTCCCGAATACACCATGTTGGTGCGGTCGGTGAGTTGAGAAGCTTCAGGCACAACTGCAGTATTCTTATCAACCGCAACCCACTCACCTGAGAGCGCCGCCTCGTTTACCGACAAACTGTATGACTCTACCAACCGAATGTCTGCAGGCACCGCAACACCTGCGGTAAGTGATACGAGATCTCCTGGTACGAGATTCTCTGCCGCAACTTTCTTGGGCGCGCCATCACGAAACACCATCGCAAACTTCGCTTCACTTTTTTGTAGTGCCTCAAATGCTTTCCCTGCTCTTCCCTCCTGCACCAACCCCATCACCACATTCACCATGAGTGCGATGAAGATAACGAGCGCGTCAGTGTAGTGAAAGAGAAAAAGTGTTGCGCCGGCCGCAAACAACAGCACGATAGCGATTGGACTCGCAAACTGTAGGAGCAAGCGCATAAGGAACGATTCGCGCTTTGGTCGTGGGAGTTGGTTTGCTCCCTCGCGCAGTCGGTCTTCTGCCTCTGTACCATCAAGCCCTCGAGTTATATCGCTTCCCAATCGCTTCGCGACCTCCGGGAGGTCAAAGGTATGCCAAGGGTGTATCTCCATGTTCTACGCAGTATACCCTGTACATGCTAGGCTTGAGGGTATATGACTATCCACGAATCCCTCAAAGCAGGTATTCCTGACGCGATGCGCGCTCGGGATGAGGTTCGCCTGCGTACTATCCGATCGCTTGTGACCGCAATGACCAACGAAGTGGTCGCCAAAAAGCGAAAGCCTGATGAGTTCCTTACCGACGAGGAAGCTCTTGCGGTTTTGAAGCGTGCATCAAACCAGCGCAAAGACTCTATTAGTCAGTACGAGGCTGGTGGAAGAGCTGATCTTGCGGCTCCCGAAAAAGAGGAGCTCGTTATTATTGAGTCATTCTTGCCTGTTCTTATGTCACGCGAGGAGATTGAGGTTATTGCAAAGGCTCGTATGACTGAGATGGGTGTTTCTACAAAACAGGACGCAGGCCGGTTCATGGGCGCACTCATGCAGGAGCTTAAAGGGCAGGCAGACGGCGGGGATGTGAAGGCGGTAGTGGACGGGCTTCTCTCCTAAATAGCTATTATTTGACGCGTTTTCCAACAGGTATATGCTCCTATACAGGTGCGTTGTGTTCTTCTATATCACAGTGTGCTCAACAAACAAAAACGGAGGGTAAATACAGTCAATGCGCGTTTTACTCATCGAAGACGACCCAGCCACGGTCCAGTCAATGGAATTGATGATGAAGTCTGAGGGCTTCAGCGTCTATTCCACCAACCTTGGTGAAGAAGGCGTTGATCTCGGGAAGATCTACGACTACGACATCATCCTTCTGGACCTCAATCTGCCGGACATGTCAGGGTTTGATGTGCTCCGGCAACTTCGGGTCGGCAAGGTGAACACGCCGATTATGATCGTGTCCGGCTGTAAGGACATCGACACGAAGGTGAAAACCTTCGGCGGCGGTGCTGATGACTACCTGCAAAAGCCGTTCCACAAGTTGGAACTGGTGGCCCGCATGCACGCGGTTGTGCGTCGCTGCAATGGTCACGCTCAGTCGGTCATCAAGACCGGCGAAGTGTCCATCAACCTGGACGCGAAGACCGTGGAGGCTCGTGGTCGCCGTGTTCATTTGACCACCAGGGAGTACCAGATACTGGAACTCCTTTCCTTGCGCAAGGGCACCATCCTCAACAAGGATATGTTTCTCAATCATCTCTACGGCGGCAGGGATGAACCGGAACAGAAGATAATCGATGTGTACATGTGCAAGCTTCGCAAGAGGCTCGCGGCCGCAACTAACGGCAAGCATTACATCGAAACTGTTTGGGGTCGCGGTTATGTCCTCCGTGACCCCGTGGAGGCGATGGCGCCTGCATGAACGAGTACAGTACCGATTTGAGATGGGGGGCCGTTGCTTGCAAGCGCGGTCCCCTTTTCTAATGTCGGTTGAAGCTATAGCATCAAGGGATGAATAACCGCTATACCGTCATTGAAAAGAGCGTCGGACAGACGCCTCTTGAGGCGGTAGCGCTGTGGAAGAAGAATTCTGGTATTCCAGATACTCTTCCTGTCTCATACGCTGGTCGCCTTGACCCTATGGCACACGGAAAGCTCCTTGTATTGCTTGGTGACGAGTGCAAGAAGCAGAAGCTATACACGGGACTTGATAAAGAGTATGAGGTTGAGGTTCTGCTTGATATTGGGACCGACACCGGAGACGTTCTTGGTATGCCTTATCTTTCCTCTTCTCATGCAAATACAGAACGAGTACATAATGCTCTTAAAAATGAGTTGGGCACACACCTGCGAGCATACCCAGTATTTTCATCAAAGACGGTGAATGGAAGACCCCTCTTTATGTATGCACTTCAAAACACGCTCCACACCATAACGATTCCCGAACATCCGGAAACGTTCTATCGCCTTAGTCTTCGTTCAGTTGAAACACTAACCTCTGATCAGCTTGCAGGGCGCGTGGCCGACATGCTCGCACTCACACCAACAAGTGATGAGCCTTCAAAGGCGCTTGGTGCTGATTTTCGTATTGCCGCTATACGTCCGAAGTGGGCTGAACTCTTTAAGGAAAGCGAGAGCCGCACGTTTACCATACTCACAATACGCGTGGTGTGTGGGAGTGGTGCATACATGCGCTCTCTTGCAGGACGTATTGGAGAGTGTCTTGGCTCACGTGGGTGTGCGCTCTCCATTCACCGCACACGCATTGGTTCCTATCTACAACTTCCCTTCGGGTTTGGTACCTGGACACGCACCTACGACTAGGGCTATGCTTGGGCCAGGGTGGCAAAGGAAAGGAATAGCCACAATGGATCAAAGCTCAAAGAGTATCCGGGCGGCTGTTCGCAAAGCTGGGAAGATCTATAAGGGATACCGGCCAACGGTATCCAAGGCAGCGCTCTGCGGAGCCACCTGCCTCATGCAGATCGCCGATCCGAACGCTTCGCACGCCTTTTCCGAAGACTGCAGACTGATTCAAATCAACTGCGTTCCCGGGCCCGACGGAAACGTCTGCACCTTCAGCGGAGAAGTATTTGTCTCCAACTAGCCGTCCACACGAGAGCGACACCGTTCGCTCTCACGTGGACGGCTGTTGCTTTTCTATATTCTGAATGACACACAAAATGTGTGACCTCACGGGGAATCGAACCCCGATTTGATCCGTGAGAGGGATCTGTCCTAACCGTTAGACGATGAGGCCGTCAGGACAGTTATACCAGAATCCTGTGAAAAAATGAAGCTAGCGGGACTTCCACTCCCTATCTTGCCGGACCAAATGCACAACGTCGGCAGGGTCTTCAAGAAGGGCCTCCACCACCCGCTCCGTACGGATAGACTGTGATCCTTTAACCAGCACCACATCCCCTTCCTGTACCATCTCGGCCAACACTGGAGCCGCTTCTTTAGAGGTTGCAAACATAAGTGCGTTATCAGGCGCACACCCAGCTAGGAGCGCTGCTTCAGCGATGACTTTTGCTCGCTTTCCAATACCTACGACTACATCCGCAGAAACACAGGCCAGATCCCCAATGCGACGGTGTTCTTCGGTTGAATACCGACCGAGCTCCAGCATGTCGCCAAGAACTGCAATACGACGTTTGCCGGGAATGAGT
>CAZPVV010000029.1:0-7401 GCA_964590505.1 uncultured Candidatus Saccharibacteria bacterium
TTGGTATGCTCGCTGCTTCAGGCAAGTCTATATTGCGTAACGTGTACAGCATTAATCGTGGATACGAGGATATGGTTGAAAGGTTGCGTAGTATTGGAGCGGTGATTAGTCAGGAGGGATAGTTCGCTCACGTTCATGGTGGCGTACAATACTCTCTATGTATGTGCTTGATGTCATCGCGCTTTCTCCTACGTCCCCTGCGGCGCCCCTTTCGTATCGCTCCAAAGAGCACTTAAAGCCAGGTGCCATTGTGTCTATTACGCTTCGCAACACACCTATTCATGGCGTTGTGGTAGGAGCGACAGAAGTCAGAGACGCAAAGTCGCTTCTAAAGAACGCGACGTTCGCACTTGCGAAAAGTGTGCGATACACCGACGGCATGCTGCCCGCCTCTCTTATGAAGGCAGCACACACGATCGCGCTCTATCACGCTGTTCCTCTTGGTGCGGTGCTCCACGCGCTACTGAGCGACGCGATTGCAGTTGATCTGCCGCGCGTATTAGTTGAAGGTGACGCATATCGTCTGGACGACTGCGAGTACCCGAGAATGGTGAGGTACCGTAAGTATCGCTCAATTATTGAAGACACTAAGGGAGCAGTACTACTGGTCGTACCCACCATTGCCGAGCTCCAGGAGTGCAAACAGGTGTTCAGTGACCTTTCCCCCATTGTGCTGTCTGGAGAGTTAAAGCCTGAAGCGCGCAGACAAGCACTAGTAGAGGCAGTTTCCTCAACCGGGCTCATCATTGCAACACCCGCCTTCTCCTTTGCCGTTATTCGTGCGCTTGGGCACGTGATTATTGAGCGCCCGAGCGCTGGTACATACCGCATGCCACGCAGACCAAACCTTGATCGCGTTCGCTCACTTCTTTTCCTTGCTGAAGCACGCAGGCTCCCCGTTACGCTTGGTGACTATCCGCTCCCGCTTGAGTACCGACCCCGTCCTGAGGATGGGCTCTTCAACACACCTTCCGGAGAGGCTCTCGTTGTTGATGTGCGAGAAGCATTTGCACAAGGAGAAGCGTGGAAAGCACTTCCTGATTCAAGTCTGAGAGAGATTAAACAGGTGCTCAAAGATCGTGGACGCATTCTGATACTCGCAAGCAGGAAAGGCTACGCACCTTACGTTGTCTGCAAGGATTGTGGGACTGCACTCAAGGACGAGCAGGGACGCTCGTATGCGCTTGCGACGGTTGGTGGAGTGCGGGTATTGCGCACTGCAGATGGGAATGTAAAAGCAACCGACAAAACGACGTGCCCTGTGTGCGGATCTTGGAACTTGCTTCCTCTTGGTGTTGGCGTGGAGCGCGTGTTTGAGGAACTCACCACCGCATTTCCTGAGGAAACAATCGTTCGCTTTGATTCAGACACCATTAAGACTGATGTTGCAGCACGTAAAGCAATGAAGGGATACAAAGAAACGGGCGGGATATTGCTTGGTACTGAGACTGTGCTTCCGTGGCTCTCCTATGGACTCAATAACGACGACACCTTTGATCTTGCAGTCATTGCCTCAATGGACTCGCTTCTAGCGCTTCCATTCTGGAGATCACGTGAGCGGTTTGTGCGTGTCGGACTTATACTTTGTGAGCGGGCAAAGCGCGTGCTCATTCACACACGCCAGACAGAAGATTCAGCACTTGAAGCAGTGTTAGCGCCCAAAGACACCACATTCTTTAGGGAGGAGTTGAGTCTTCGCAACGCACTCACCTATCCGCCGTTTGGGACACTTATTGCTTTCCATGCAGAAGGTACACAGAAACGTTTGCTTGAAGCGAAGATACTTTTGACGGGGGTAGTACTTCCACATTCGCTTGCGCTTCTTCCTGAACGAACACTCGGAAAGAATGAATACCGTCAGACATTCATATTGCACTTGAAGGACGACACGTGGCCCGATCAAACGCTTTCAGAGCGTATTCAAACACTCCCACCTTTTATTAAAACGGTCATTGACCCTGAATCATTCTGGTGATGTACTTACCTTGGTGTGGCGCTTGTCCCTCCCTTGCGTCATTCCCGCGTGCGGCTCACGATTCTTTGGCCCTCAAGCCTTAGACGGACGATCGTGAGTCGCACGCACCAAGCGCTTTCCATCTAATGGCAAGCGCTTAACCTTTTGGTATAGTCCTTGTATGAGAGCAATCGTCCAGGATGGCGACCCAGTGCTTCGGGGTATTGCAAAAGCAGTGCCGAAGGAGATGTTTGGAACGGCTGAGCTACACGCCATGATTACCGACATGACAGACGCGCTTGATGCGGAGCGCGATGGTGTGGCAATTGCTGCTCCTCAGGTTGCTATCCCGTATCGCATATTTATCGTGCGCTTTGATCGCATGCTCGGTCCTGCTCCTGATGGGGTAACGTATCCCGTTGACGCTGGTGTATTCATAAATCCTGACTTTGTGAAAACATCACGAAAACGTGACGTCATGGATGAAGGGTGTCTGTCGGTACGAGGAAAATACGGAAAGACGTATCGCTTTGAACGAGCGACGGTCAGGGCCCAAGACGAGACGGGGCGCGTGTTTGAGCGTGGTGGTGGCGGGATTATCGCACAGGCGTACCAGCACGAAATAGATCACTTAAACGGCATCCTCTTTATTGACCACGCTGAAGATATCCACGAGTACGATAAAAAACCTCATGCCTAATACCAAACCCTTTGCATACTTTGGAACTCCTGAGGTTTCAAGCAAGACACTGGAGCGTCTTCTTGAGGCGGGGTACGTACCAACGATTGTTGTTACGTCGCCTGACGCGCCCAAGGGTCGCGGACTCGCGCTTGCTCCGTCCCCTACCAAACTTCTCGCAGGAGCTCATGGTATTCGTGTTCTTACGCCACACACACTAGACGATGCCGTGCTACAGGAACTTGAGAGTTGTATGTACGCAGTGGTCGTTGCGTACGGAAAGATTCTTCCACAGAAACTGATTGATGCGTTTCCACTTGGCGTTCTCAATATCCACTATTCACTCTTGCCTACATACAGAGGTGCGTCTCCGGTTGAAGCAGCGCTTCGTAACAACGATACGAAGACGGGTGTCACTATTCAACGCATGGTGTACAAACTTGATGCAGGAGACATTCTTGCACAAGATGCCGTTCTCATTCAGGCAAGCGATACCATCACTGAGCTTAGACCTCGTCTTATTGACGCAGGCGCCACTCTTCTCATAGAAACTCTTCCTGCATTTGAAGAAGGAACTATTGATGCCGTACCTCAAGACGAGGCGCAGGCAACGCACGTGGGCAAGATTCGTAAAGAGGAGGGACTCCTTTCCATTCCCGGAAACGATCTTTCAAACTGGCTCACCTATAGAGCACTGCGCGTGTCTCCGGGCACGTACTTTTTTGTTGAGAGAAACGGGATTCCTCAGCGCATTAAGATACTTGAAGCAGTGTATGAGAACGGTCTTTTTACACCAACACAGATCATTCCCGAAGGAAAACGACCGATGCTCTATAAGGATTTCATTCGTTAGCTTTCTGTACGCCGGATAAACGACTTCAAGAACGCACCACCCTTACGTAGCAAGCTTTCATTTCTTTGTTTTGCCTTCTTTAGTTCGCCGCCAAGCTCAGAAATAGCGTGATCAAGCGCATTCTCAACATTCTCTTCAAGTGCTTCCGCGCGGAATAGCTGACCCTCGTGCGTGAGGTTTATACGCGCGAGCCATATTCTGCCTGCGTGGTGTGCGTCAGTCTCCTTTCCAAGTTCCACATATACCTGCGTGACTGCCTCTTGGTTGGCGAGGTATTTCTTAAGTGCAAATAGTTTCTTGCGCGCTTGATTCGTTACGGTATCTGGTAGGTCGTACTGCAAACCCCGGTAGCGTATTTCCATAGGTATGTTCAGTTACTGATACTTATCATTTTAGTGCGTGCGCGGTGTCCTGCAAGTATGACAACGTTCTCAACCTCGGTGCCCCATTCTTTTGCGATAAGTTCGCGCACACGTTTGTTTGCCATATTCTGCGCGGCTGGTGCTCGTACCGTTATGGTAAGTGTTCCATCCTTCGCGCGACTGAGCGAATCGCGTCTAGCATCTGCGGTTACAAAGGCTCGTAGGTACATTAGCGTAGTCTAGACAAAGTGTTCGTGAAGATAATCCAGAATAGCGTCCGACTCATAGATGGCCCGCTTATTCTCCTCGTCATATAGAAAGGGCGTTTGTATCTTTCCTCCTCGGGCAAGGAGCTCGTCTGCCGCCTCAGGGTTCTTGATATTACGCTCCTCAAGGTCAATACCAATGATGGCTGCTTCAATGAGTACCTTGGCTGAAAAGGGGCACCCAGGGCGTGTATAGAGGATCATGTCCCAATTCTAGCAGACCAACCATTGCCTCACCCTGAATATAGGCTAGAATGCGCTACAGCCCCTCTGGGGGGCACTACCATTCCGCGGTAGCTCAGCGGTAGAGCGGTCGACTGTGGTACGTGTCTATTTATTTAGGCGAACCCAACGCAGCTTCCACGAAGTAATTCTGGAATGAAAAGGAGGTGAATTGCTGGAAGCCCTAACGAGTAAGACGAGGGTAATCAGCAGCCAAGCTTTCCAAATAATTGGATTGAAGGTTCAGAGACTATCCCGCAAGGGAGTACTGTCGCGAAAGCGATCGGAAGCGCCTCCCGCCCCACGTCCACGTGACAGGGCGATGATATAGTCCACCCTTTTCGGAAACGATGAGATACGTGTAATCGATTGGTCGTAGGTTCGAATCCTACCCGCGGAGCATTGATGGGAGAACTCGGGATTTCTTGGGAACTAGTAGAAATAAAAAGAACCGCCTTTTTAGGTGCGGCTCAGTTTCGTTTGGGTTGCCGGCTTAGTGGTTGTGCTGTTCGATTTTCACCACATGCGGCTCGTTCGGATTTGCTCCTTCGGCAAGGAGCAGGAGTTCACAGTTGCCGAAATGGAACATGGTCAGCATGTCCTGCCACGGAAGGCCGTAGTAGGAGGCATAAATCATTTTCCCGAAATCGCCGTGGGTTGCGAGCAGAACCGAATCTGACGGGTGCTCCGCGCGGATTTGGTCCAATGCTCGACCTGCGCGTTCGAGGAGGTCCGGGAACGTCTCAGCGCCTGGTGGCGACAAGAAATAGGTAATGGTTTCCGTTTTCACGATATCAGGCGCACAGAAGCGTTCGATATCGCTAGCAAGTTCCCCAGTCATTGTTCCAAAGTCGCGCTCAATGAGCGAATCCAGGACCACGGGCTTGTTGAGGCCCAAGGTCTCACAAACGACCTCCGCCGTCTTACTCGCACGCGCTAGCGGCGAAGTATAGACAGCGTCGAATGTCAGTCCCGCGCCCTTGATTCCTTCCGCTAGTTCATGCGCCTGCCTGACCCCAAGGTCCGTCAGAGGCATGTCTCGGTGGCCATTGAGGATGCCATTAGCATTGTCCTCGTTCTGGCCATGGCGTGCGATGTAGATTTTCAACATGGCTTAATTATCTCCTTTTCTATCGGTAAGGTACATTAGGAAACGTATTTGGTCAAAATCAAACAGAAACAAACACTCGATTGGCCGTAAAGAAGGTTCGAAGATTGGAAGCCCAGGGGAGCAAATGAAAAAGAGACACTTGTGTGTCTCTTTTTCATATCAGACTCCCTCCCCTATACTGACAGTATGCACATTGCTCGCCGGCACTACCGACTTATCGCACTGATAGCAGTACTTCTATTGGTCGTTGCACTCATTCTTTTACAAACTGGTCTCTCTAATACGAAACCCGCATCATTCACCACTGACCCCGCATCAAGGCTATTTGAAGCACCACGTCTTGGGATTCTGGATGATGAGGAAGCTGTTTCAGTGCCAACCAATACTGGCACTGAGGAAACACTTCCTATTCGCAAAGTGCTCTACGCGTACGTTGAAGTGACTGATGGTTGCGGCGTGCACTTTGAAGGTGAATGTCTCAATGTGCGTTCGGGCCTGGGGACGATTTTCCAGCAGTCGCGCAACTCCGTAATCACGTGGTGCTTAAAGTCGCAGGGAAAGTTGAGCGAGACGGCCAAACGTGGATAAAGCTCACCTTTGACGAGTGGCTTCGGTATCCTGAGCGTGTTTCTGGTGACTGGTACGTATCTGCGCAGTATGTGCGTGTAGTGCTTGATGAAGGTGACAAAGTCATTGGTGCGTCAGACGATGGGCGAAGTGCTAAATCAATTATTGTTGATCGCAGTGAACAACGTCTCTATGCGTATGAGAACGATGTGCTGTTTATGGAAATACCCATCTCAACAGGTCTTGAGCTCACTCCCACACCTCGCGGAACGTTTAGTATTTTCAAGAAAACTCCCAGTCGCTACATGCAAGGGCCACTTCCAGGCATTTCTAACCAATACTATGACCTTCCAGGTGTGCCGTGGAATCTCTACTTTACCCACGATGGCGCCGTTATCCACGGAGCATACTGGCACGATAATTTTGGCAGTCCGTACTCGCACGGGTGTGTGAATGTTGAGCCAGAGCAAGCGCGTGAACTGTATAAATGGGCTGAGCTTGGCACTAGCGTCACGGTGCGCGATTAGACATTTTGATTTTGTATGGTATCGGGGTAGACTAATGCCCCATGAACTATGTTCACTTGGCGATTGTGTTGTTTCTTTTCATAGTTGCAGGCACTGCGTATAACGTTTCCGTTAACGCTTCGCCCACTCCTGTACTCCCCACATACTCAATGCCAAATGCATTGGTTGCATCAACAACAATAGAGTCACCCACACACACTCTGTCAAAGGTCACTAAAGCTACAGAGGCTGAAGTAACTCTACGCACGGTACCGTTCTACTCGCAGTTTACTGATATTAGTAGGCCAGAGTGGAAGAAAATCGGGTGTGGTATCGCAAGTCTTGCGATGATTCTGGATAACTACAAACCCGCAGTCCCTGTTGATACGCTTCTTGCGCGCGGTATTGCTCGCGACGCTTATCTAAGCAATGCTGGTTGGACATACAAAGGACTTATCGACGTGGGCCAAGAGTATGGCCTTACTGGCAATAGCTATGATCTTGCAGGTTCAAGCTCCTCATCTGCACTTTCCACACTTGAAACGTATCTTGCAGATGGCCCTATCATCGCCTCAGTGCATTACACCTTTGATCCTGCAAACCCCATTCCTCATTTGGTGGTGATAAATCGTATTGAAGGTGATCGTGTGTACTACAACGACCCTGCAGCAGACAAAGGCAATGAGACAATATCAATCGACACGTTTATGAAGGCGTGGAAGAAGCGATTTATTGTCATTCGTCCTGCGTAACGCGCATACGTCGAGTCCATTACTAGTGCCCTATCCATGTCGATCGCGCATGGATGCAATAGTCGGCAACCTGTAGTATTCTGGTCGTACACCTAACACATACATATGGGAGCAAACAGTCACGGGGTG
>CAZPVV010000030.1:0-7321 GCA_964590505.1 uncultured Candidatus Saccharibacteria bacterium
TTGTTGTGGGAGACGAGAAGCAGGCCATATTCCGCTTCCAAGGAGCTGACGCTACACACTTTGAGGCCTTCACCAAGCACTACCCACGCACGGTTGTTATTCCACTTACCGACAGCTTCCGTTCTCTCCAGAAGATCCTTGATCACGCACATGCTCTTGCAACTGAGCACCTTCCAACCCCGCACGAGACACACGCAGAACTCACTGCCACCCGTAAAGGCGACGCCACTATCAGTCTCCTTGAGTCGCCAGACCCTCTCGCTGAGCGCGATCAAATTGCGGGGCTTATTGAAGAAGCAATTCAAAAGGGAACGAAGCCACACGAGATAGCGGTCATCGCAAGCAGAAACAGTACTGCAACCCTTATGAGCGAACACCTCAAAGCACGCGGTATAGAGACACTACGCGCAGGCGACATGATGCTGGAATCGCGCCCCCTTCTGCGCTCCGTACTTGCACTTATGCGCGCCATTGCAAACCCTCTTGATATGGCGTCGCTCCGTGAGAGCCTACTTGGTCCCTGGTTTGATGTACCACTTGCTGAGCGTGCGTCCCTTCTTCTACGCAATCGTGACCACGAATTACTCCACGCACTCTCGGAAGAATTCCCTGAGCCTTTCCATACCATCACCACGCTTCAAAAGGACGCGCTCGCAACTCCTGCACTCACCATCTTCTCGCGCATGCTTGAAGAGTCAGGTATTCGCGGATATGTCCTTGGTAACCCTGAGCACCTCACCGACGACCTGCCACTCCTGCGCAAACTCATGATGCACGTGGAAGACATGTTGGCGCGCGACACGAATGCAACCTTTAGCACTATCGTTTCCGCACTCACCGACGCAAGCGAGCAGGGATTGGCTGGTGTGAAGTCATCAATTCTTCAACGAGAAGGACAAGTCACGGTTATCACCGCGCACAAAGCCAAGGGCATGGAATTTGAGAAAGTATTTATTGTGGGCATGACGGCAAACGAATGGGAGAAGGGAGGTAAGTCACCACTCATCCCGTCGCCGATAGACATGCGTCGCACACTGGACGATGTACTGCGCCAATTCTATGTTGCGCTCACCCGCGCCAAAGACGAGATCGTACTCTCCTACGCCAAAGAGTCTGGAGAAGGGAAAGAACGTGCTCCATCAATGCTTATTCCAGAAGGACTGCCACGTATTGAAATTAGCTACGACCCACTGCCACTCCTTCACACCACCACCGACGCTCCAGCACTCGTGCGCACCCTCACCAAGCAATATCTAACTGAAGAAGGACTCTCACCGTCAGCGATGCAGGAATACCTTGAGTCACCACCACGCTTTTTTGCTAAGCGTGTGCTTCGCCTTCGCGAACCGGAGACGTATTCACTCACCATAGGAAACGCGGTACATGCGGGCATTGCAGCCTTCCTTTCGGAGCAATCAGAAGACAAAGCATTTGGAACACTGGAGGGGTCACTACGTAAGTCACTCCTGCCACGAGATCAGGCTTTTGAACATTTGGCACGTGATGTGCGGGCACGCCTGCATGCTTTCATTGCATACCGCGCGGAACTCGGCGAGGTTATTGCCGTTGAAAAAGGATACAGTCTCACACACTCAGTTCTTGGAAGTGAGGTGCGACTATTTGGGAAAGTGGATGCACTGTTTGAAAGCCCAGAAGGGGAAGTCATTGTTGATTTCAAAACATCAACGAATGTGAAAGCAGACGACACGAAGTTTGAGCATCAGTTGGCGTTCTATGATTTTGTATTGCGTGGTAACGAGCACACGCCACAGAAAGCTCAAATAGTACAGGTAGGGTCTGACGAGGTAAAAGCATATGACATTCTCCTCACGGACCAGACCCGCAGCGCATTCAAAGAACTACTTGATAGCGTGATTGAAGAAATGTTGTCAGGGAAATGGCGAGAAGGAGAGCCTTCACCATACGACGACATATTAAGGTTGTTTTAGCTTTGGAACTCTAATTATGGTTTACTGTGACGAGGACAATAGGAGGTCGTCGTGGCTAAGATAACACCCGAAGAGTTCATTCTGCGAGCGATTAAGGTCTTGCCGTACCGGCACCGTCGCCACCCGGAGGATTACTACCATCTTGGCATTCGCCAGAACGTCGTCAGGGAGGCCTTTGATCACTACTTTGAAAAGTGTGAAAGCTTTGAGACGACTCTTGATGGTCTGATCAGGGGCGAGAAAATTGTTGCGGCCAAGCTGGTCTGGGTTCGGAAGGACGGCTCCAGTCGCGTTAAGGAGGTTCAAAGACTTCACTCCTTCCCTGACACGAACGTTGATGAAACGAACCCGATTTTGTATCTTGCGGACGTTGTACCTAAACGTATCAAAGTGCGACTTGATCGAGTTAACGAAAACCTTCGCAAGATCCTCGGTTAAGACCCGTTGCTGCCTTGAAAACGTGACCGCCCCTTCCAAAAGGGCGGTCTTTCTTTTAACGACTCGCCCCCACCGCGCTCTCCACGATCTGCTTCAGTGTGCCGTACGGAATAGATCCACTAATAGGTGCGGGCTTCTCTCCCTTAACCAAGAGAACGCTGTATGGCGAACCTTCGGCCCCTATAGCAAGCGCGTTTGCAAAGTCAGCTTCTACTTTTCGTGTGTATTTCCCTTGGGCAAGACACGCATCAAAGTCTGCTTTTGACACACCTAGTTGCGTCACGATGTTGTCGTAGTTTGCAGGATCAAACTGCATCTCACCAGGAGCATAGGCATGAAGCACATCAATAAAGCGCCAGAAAGCGGTCGTATTGCCTAGAGAGGCGACACACTCACTCGCCTCAGCGTGACTAATGGAGTCGGGGTGCTGATCAACAAGAGGGAAGTGGCGGTACACCCACGCAACTTTGCCACTTGCGCCATACTCCGTCATCAACTGACTCATCGTCTGCTGAAACTCCTTGGCGTATGGCGCGTCCATATCTGCATACTCAACGATAATTACCGGAGCCTGTGGGTTTCCAACGATATGTTCCTCAGGACTAATAGCACGCATGGAGAGCACATCTCCTGGAGGTGCTCCTAAAATATGCGTCTGCCGAATAGAGAAGATCGCAAGGGCAAGGATAAGTCCTGCACACACAATTGCGCCCGGTATGAGCCACTGCGATCGGGTTGAATCCATAAAAAAATCATACCACGTATACAAAAGGGCCCGCGGTTTCCCACGAGCCCTCTGCATGCATTTCTAGTGCACGCCGCGCGTTCTGCGCGCTCTGGCTACCACCACCTTGGGTTGTAGCGGATCAACGACTGCCGGCACGAGTGCCTGCGTCAAAAGATCAATGAGATCCGGCTTCATTCCTGCAAGAATGATACGAACGGTCTCGCCCTCGGTGCCCTCAAAGTCAGGAACGCCGACGAACGAGATATCAATCTCGGGGCGGGGACCGAACATCCCTGTGTCCCATACCCGCGCCAAAACCCCATCAATGTTCTCCCGTATGACCGGGTAGAGCACCGGGGGCACGACTCCCTCCAAAAAGGTGACCATGACGCTTTTGGTTTCAGATTCGAGGCTCATGGCCGTAGACTCCAAACAGTTATTGCCGCACGACCTTCGTGCGGCAAGCAGGCATTCTATAGCGATTCCTCTTAAAAAGGAAGCGTATGGGTGAGTGAGATCGGAGCCTCAGGCTCGTTCCACTTACTCGTATCAATCTTCACTTCGCGCTTCTGTTTAAAATCCATGTACTTCACCGAACCGTGTTCAAGCGCGTGATCAAAGAGTTGGCGCGTAATACGTACGTCCTCAATACAATACTCACGCACTTTCTCAACCAGTCCCTGTTGCCACCACTCAACGGACTGGAGCCCGCTTCCTCCTTTCCCACGCCCAAGTGTCGCTTGCGCAAGTGACTGAAGACGTAGACGTCTACCAAGGGCTTTTTGCACTTCAACCATTAAATCTATAGAGCGGATTTGCGTAAGGTCGCCCGGGTAGTAGCGATTCAGCAGAGGAATATCAAATGCATCAGAGTTATACCCGATAAGCACATCAGCCCGCTCAATGAGCGGCCACAACTGGCCCAGTTCCTCTTTAACGTAGGACGTGAACTCACCCGTCTCTGAGTCGTGCACCCCCACAAGCGCCAACTCAAGCTGACTCATGTCGCTTCTTTGAAACGTGGGGAAGGCGTTTGCGGTTTCTATGTCAAACGTAATCTGGCGCATGCTAGCTGGCGGCAATATACTCCGCAATATCTGATACCGGCACTTCGTTTTCCTCGGTGGTTGCGAGTGCCTTTATGCGCACAATGCCGGTGGTTGCTTCCTCCGTACCGTAGGCAATGAAATAGGGAATACCACGACGCACCGCGTCCCTCACCTGATCTTTGAGTGCTTTCTCTGTGAGGTTCACAAACACCCGCATACCCTGAGCTCGTAGGGTGTCTGCAAACGCTGCCGCTTTTGCCCGGTCATCGGGACTTGGTGTCCCAAGGTATACATGTGTACCGTATGCAGGCGCGGGCATCAAATCATGCGTCTCAAGGAAATCAGAAAGGGTAGTGATACCTATAGCAAACCCAACGGCAGGAATAGGATCACCACCAAAGAGGGTAAGCAGGCGGTCGTAGCGCCCACCACCAAGAATGGCGCGCGGGTTCTCAGGGTTGGTGTCAAAGATCTCAAAGGTAATACCAGTGTAGTAGTCAAAACCACGCGTGAGTGTTGGATCAAAGAGGGCTCCCGTAACCCCGCGCTCTTTCAACTCTTCCACGGTCTTTAGAATGTAGGACTTTGCTTCCACGATGCGCTCGTCGTCTGCCTCAATGAGTGAGAGCGGATCAACGGCAGTGAGCGCCTTCACACCCGTCGCAAACTCATCAGCCTTCATCTTGTCCTTCTTATCAAGTAGGCGCATGTAGGTTTTGGTATTGTCAGCAGAGAGACCTGCAACCGTACACGCAGCAGTCAGCAGTGTGCGCGAGTTAACGCGTACCGCATACTCGCTTCCCGTGGCTCCGTATGACTTGAGGATTTGATCGGCAATACATACTGCTTCAAGGTCAGCCTCTCCTTCAGGCAAACCTATCAAATCAACATCAGCCTGATAGAACTCACGGGTGCGACCACGCTGAGGTCGCTCATAGCGGAAACGGTTACCAATGGAATACCAGCGAAGCGGGAAAGTAAGTTCCTTCTGGCGCCCTGCAACCATGCGCGCCAGTGTTGGCGTCATCTCAGGACGAAGGGTAACGCGGCGCCCACCCCGGTCTTCAAACGTATACGTCTGCTCGCTCACAATCTCCTCGCTCGTCTTCTTCTCATACAACTCAGCCAGCTCAAGAGGAGAGGCATTGTATTCTTCATAGCCCCACGAGCGTAGGGTTTTGTGTATCTTCTCTAGTACCGCCTGGAACGTGGCCCAGTCGCCCGGATAAAAGTCCCGCACTCCTTTATAGGGTTCTGTGGAGAGGAAATCGCTCATAGGCCTAAGTTTAGCAGATCAAACGCTTTGACTGAACTATAGTTGTATTTTGCACACTCTCTGGTACTGTCAGGGCCATACCAGGAATTGCTGGGTTTTGATCTTAAGGAGGTCGCGATGAGCGACAAACGAATGGTCCAGTTGAACGACCTGCTGAACGTCGTCCTTGAGTTGGGGACTCGTCGGGGGAAGTTCATCAAGAGCGGCTACCCGGACACGGAAATCAGTATTCCGGTCGGCACGCAGTTCGTTCTGCAGTGGAGTTCTACCAAGGTGGAATTCCGCGAGGACGGGATGCTTCATTTCCTCGACCGTCCGTCTGAAAGCCCGATGTCGCTTGAGGAAGCTGATCACGGCATCGTGTACCGTGTCGTACGCGTGCCGATCACGCAACCGGCCACCTGAGCGCCAACACCAAAACCCCCGTCGCAGGAATGCGGCGGGGGCACGTCTTTATATTTTGGGCGCCTCAATATGCCCATGAAGCGCAGCTATCTCTCGCATGATTAAGTCACGCAGTTCCTGAGGGTGTGGAATGCCGTGCATATCAAAGTATTCATGCGCTCCTGCGCTTTGTACTACCAGCGTGCCGTACCCAATGAGTGTGGGGAAGAATCCATGAATCTCGGTCGTCACGTCCTGCACACGATTCAAAAGAAGACTGGAAACCTGGCGACTAAAGAACCCGTGCTGATTGATTTCAATAATACGGTGTGTGGTGATAATCCACTGGTTGAGGTAGTAGCTGGTGAAGGTGTTGAATGCAGCAATCCAGAGCACCAGCCACCAAAGTCCAAGCACCAAACGAGCCCACGGGTTCTGAAGGGTGAGCGCGTTCGTGAACGCCTGAAGCACGGCAGCATTTCCAGACGCCAAGAACGCCAAGAGGTTTGGAATAAGAAGTGGAAGCAGTGCAAGCAGGAAGAACGGCAACACTTCAATGAAATGCACGAAACCATGCTTGCGTACTGACCGCGTGATACTTTCTCCCTGTTCTAGTTCAAATTCAAGCATGTTATTTAAATCCTGCGGTGGCAAAGAGTATGAGCGCAGCCGACACCACAATGTGTGTCGCTACCGCAGGAACCATAACCCACGAGTTACGGCCATAGCGCACCCAGTGGTATATCGCAATCACGGTGTACACGAGCCACAGTATGAATACGATGGTAAAGAAAATGGACATGAGGTCATACGCACTTTGTATATGCGGAAATCCCGAGAACGGTGAACTGACTGCTTGCAGTGGAGAGGTTGGAAGTTCCGATTCCATTACTCGTAGTATGACACTACATATCGGCCCCTACCATACTGATCTTCGTGTATAGCGCCATGAAGTAGGTGCGCCACCTCCTCTATATGCTCGGTATCACACTCAAGCCACAACTCGCCCGAAACATAGTGGGGAGCATTTTCTGCAATACGCTGTATGAGGGAAAGCCCATCGCTTCCAGCAAAGAGTGCACGCGCAGGTTCAAACCCAACCACACTGTGTGGAAGTTCGCGCATTTCAGGCACATAGGGCGGGTTCGTTGCAACCACATCAAAGGTCATGCCGGTAAATGCATCAAAGAGATCACTGGTGCGAATATTCTCTTCAGGAATATCTAACCCGTTACGCTGTACATTCTTCCTAATCTGCGCAACGTGCTCCTGATCAATCTCCCCGAAGAATACCTGTGCACTCGGGAGTGCCTTTTGTACCGCGCACCCAATGGCCCCGGAACCGGCACACAAATCAAGGAAGGAGAAAGTAGAATCTCCATACTTCTGGCCAAGGTGCCTGATGAGCATTTCGGTCCAATACTCAGTCTCGGGGCGCGGTATAAGAGGGCGCGACGCTAAATCAATATGAACTCCAAGGAAGGGAATCCATCCAATG
>CAZPVV010000031.1:0-6901 GCA_964590505.1 uncultured Candidatus Saccharibacteria bacterium
AGCAACAACTGCGAATGTATCAGTGAATCTAATATCCTGCCTGTAATGAGCTTTATTGATTGATTGCCACGCAATAATCATTGACATCAGCACAGTCTTGCCGGTCCCAGTCGCCATCTTGTGCGCAATACGAAAAAGTCCGGCATTTAGTTCTTGGCTGTATCGATCAAGGTCATTCTTAATCCACGTCTCCCCGCGCTTCTCTGCAATCTCAGTAATGTAGATAATCGTCTCGAGTGCTTCAATTTGACAGAAGAAAAATCTCCGCTCTCGCTCTTCACGTTGCCAGTGTTGCAACAGCCGCTTAGTTACATTTGTAGCCCCATCATAATTTGAAGCGCGCCATTCACACACCTTGACGCGGATTCTGTTTACAAATTCATTTTCTTTAAACGTTTCGTTCGTCCAAGTGGTAGTGATCCCTTCTAACTCCAACTGATTCTTACCTTTCTTTGTTGGTACTGGAACATAAACACCACTCATGCGACGACCGAGTGCGATCATATCAGTAATGCCAGTCTCATTGAAAATAAAGTGCTGTTCAGGCTCCTTGAATGGGGTATTAATTATTGGGTTATCTATCTGCACACCCGTAGACTGACTCATACAAATAGATTAGCACTTTGGCACAATTTCCCAAAAGGCAGGGGTCCTGTGGGGCGAAACAAAAAGGCCCTAGATGCTAGTCGCGGGAAGGCCGTCGAAGGAGACTTACTAGTGCATATCACGGTACCCGCAAGTATCCGCGAACTCCTCCCCCTTTTTCAAGGGGGAAAAGCAATTCACTTCTCTCGACAAGAGAGGTTCCGAACGCCTAGTTGCCTAAGTAGCCTTCTTCTTTGCTTCAAATTCCTCCTTCCTTCGTTTATCAACCTCTCTCCACTCTTTCATTTTGCGACTATATTCAGCATCTCGAATTCCTTCCTTGCCGCATTTTGAGCAAAGCTCTGTACAGACTGGACAGTAGTGTTCTCCACAATGCTGGCAATCTATTGAGGCAAATTGATGTGGCATATTATCCAAAGCTTACCTCCTTGTGATTAGTATGATTTCAACCTCCTACTCTTCTCATGCGTCCTAATCTTCTCAAGCGCCTTGGCCTCAATCTGACGAATACGCTCACGGGTAACCCCAAACTCCTTCCCTACCTCTTCAAGCGTGTGGTACACACCATCAAGTAGTCCATGACGCATCTCCAGAATCTTGCGCTCCTTTGGAGAGAGGTCGTCAAGAATATCGCGGACCTGCTCAGTCAATATTCTTTCTGAAGACTCCTGAATAGGAGATGGAATCTTATCGTCCGCAATGAAGTCACCAAGTGTAGACTTCTCATCGTCATCTGACCCAATCGGGTTTTCAAGAGAGAGCGTGTCCTGATTGATCTTCTCAATCTGATAGATCTTCTCTACCTCAACACCCATCTCAACCGCAATCTCTTCGGGCTGTGGGTCGCGACCAAGCGCCTGGGCAAGGCGGCGCGAGATCTGCTTGTATTTGGCAATCGTCTCCACCATGTGCACCGGAATACGAATGGTGCGGGACTGGTCCGCAAGCGCACGCGTAATAGCCTGGCGAATCCACCAGGTTGCATACGTTGAAAACTTAAATCCCTTGCTCCAGTCAAACTTATCAACGGCCTTGAAGAGTCCGAGGTTACCTTCCTGAATAAGGTCAAGAAGCGTGAGGTCGGGAGAGCGTCCCACATACTTCTTTGCAATAGACACTACAAGACGGAGGTTAGAACGGGCAAGAATGTTGCGTGCCTCGTCGTCCCCTGACTCAATGCGCTTTGCAAGCTCGCGCTCCTCAGCTGCAGTCAATAGTGGGTACTGTCCAATCTCACGAAGGTAGATCTGGATAGAGTCGTAGCCTGAAGAATCTCGTCCCTTGATGTTGCGGGTTGCAAGATACTCGTCCGCATTGTCCTCAAGCATGCCTCCCTCAAGAATGTCTATACCCGAGACGGTGAGGCGCCCATAGAGTTCATCAAGGAACATAACGTCGTCCTCAACATGGGGGAACTCTTTCAAAATCTCACTGTACGTAATGTAGCCACGCTCCTTTCCTTTAGCGATAAGACGATCTGCTTTATCGTCCTTCTCGGCTGCAGCCTTAGCCTTTGCTCCCTTTACGGCAACACGAACAACCGCCATGGCGCGGACTTTCTTAGCAGGCTTTTTAGCAACAACCTTCTTCTTGGCTACTACCTTTTTCTTCACCACCACTTTCTTAGGTGTCGCTTTCTTTACGGCCTTTTTAACCGGAGCTTTCTTGGCTACGGTCTTCTTCTTCGCAACGGTCTTCTTGACCACCTTCTTTACGGGCTTTTTCTTAATAGGCATGGGTACAAAAATAAGTAGAAATGCTAAAGGGACGCAAGACGTACCGAAAGTTCCCTACAAAGGCCTGACAACTCCTCAATCTCAGCAGTGTTCTTAGCTGCTTCAGCAAGACGGAGTTTTGTTGTGGCGTCTTTAAGTTTCTCGGTAAGTGTCGCGTGCTCAAATGCACGAATGAGATCATCTGCGTCGTTCTCTCTAGGCGACTCCCCGAAGGCAAGTCCGGCCTCAAAAAGGGCGCGCTCGTCAGGAGGCAATTCCGGAGGCGCTGCACCAGTAATACGAGTATACTCATTCGTCAAGCGTTTTGCAATGGCCAAATCAGGGTAGGTCGCGATAATAGCCAGCACCAGACCCGCGCGGTGATCACGAGAGGTCTGTATAGAAGACGCTACCGGAGCCCCTTTCTGAACAACGGGAGCCACATTCCCGCGCTTAGGGAGCGCGCTGCGCACTGCTTCAGGAGTAGAGCCCAGAGCCCGCGCAATCACCCCCACAAAATGCTCCCGTTCCATGGGGCTTGGAATACTTGCAACAAGTGGCAAGACGGTCTTCTCTACCGCAAGCACGAGCTTATGTTGGTCAGTCTCGGAACTTGCAAGCACCCCAAGGAAAAACTCAATGACTGATTCAGCGTCTTTAACGAGTGCAGTGAATTCCTTGGGATCTTCCTTTGCTATATCTGCTGGATCTTTCCCAACAGGCATGCGTATTGCTTTAACGCGCATACCAGAAGCGAGTGCAGCTTCTGCACTTCTGGCGCTTGCGGCAAGCCCGGCTCTATCCGCATCAAGCGCAAGCATGAGGTTGTCCGCATAGCGCTTGATGAGGTTAATGTGCTGAACCGAGAGCGCGGTGCCCGAGAGCGCTATGGTGTTGGTGAATCCTATCTGATGCAAGAGAATAAGATCAACCTGTCCCTCAACAAGAATGGCGAACCCTCTCGTGCGAATCGCGTCCTTTGCTCTATCCATTCCAAAGAGAATCTCTGACTTCTTATAGAGCTCCGACTCAGGGCTATTTAAATACTTTGCTTGGTCAGCAGGATCAAGGGAGCGACCGGTAAACCCGACGGTGCGTCCTGCAACGTCGCGTATCGGAAACATCAGACGATTACGGAAGCGATCATAGAAGGTTCCCCGCTTCTCGTCTGCTTCCTTGATAAGGCCAGCAAGGGCAAGCTCTTGCGGAGTGTACCCGGCAGCCGTTAAGTCTTCCAGAATGGTCCGCCAACTACTCGGCGCAAACCCAAGATTCCATGCACGAATCGTTTCAGGAGTTAACCCACGCGAAAGCGCGTATGCATATGCCTCACTCTTCTCATCAAGATTCTCTGCGTAGCGTTGTTCGGTACGTGCTACCGCCTCGCGCAATCTATCCAGCTTACTCTTATCCGCTCCTCCTCCCTTTTCATACACCACCTCAACTCCTGCCTTCTCCGCCAATATCTTTAGTGCACCTTTAAAATCAACGCCCTCCATCTTTTCAATGAAGGTGAACATGTCGCCTCCCTGACTGGTGGAGAAACAGTAGTATGAATTGCGCTCCACGTTTACGAAAAAGGAGGGAGTCTTTTCCTTCGTAAAGGGAGAAAGTCCCCGCATATAGCGCCCTGCTTTTGCAAGCTTCACATACGGCGCCACCACCTCAACGATGGAGAGCTTATCTTTGACCTTTTGGACGGTGTCGGACATGGATACCCCTAGTGTACCGTTTCTTTAGAATGAATGCTTGGGAGGGGGTAAATTATTTTGCCAAATGTTTGACAAAACACCACGAGGCCATAGCAAGGTAAAAATTACATGAAGTAAATTATTGCCCTTTTGTGGCCTTATTCTGGGCCACATCCTGACTGTGGATTACCTTGCTTACATGCAAGTAAAGTGTATAATGCAGATGTGTTTGGAGGGTTTCGACCCTGTCACGGTCACTGTTACGTCAAACCGTAACCAAACACACTAAAGCGCCCCAGCATTATTGCTGGGGCATTTTAGTTTAGTCTTCCTCGAGGTTTCCGCCATGCAAAGTCAATTCCTTATTCCTTGTCCAAAAAGGAATAATGCTCCAAAAGTATGGTTTACCTCCGCCAACTTGCTTCACCACAATTTTCAGTCGTTTTAAGCGTTCTTCTTTATCAGGAAGGATTGCAACAAATCCGTGGTATTTCACATCTTGCAAATGCTTTTCTCTCTTCTTATTTGATTTTACTTCCTCAAATACCTTGCCTTCCTTATACTCCTGAAGTGTTCTGGTCTTCTCAAGGATTCTATACGCAAGACGTATGTGCTTCAGGCGCATGAATTGATCTGAACGACTTCTAGCAACTCCATCCTTCTTAAACTTTATGTGTGTAATTCCCTTCTTATTGAAAGCAACAACTTCATTAAGATAAGGGCAGTGTACAGATTCGGTTGATTCATACCAACTCTCCGCCTCCTGTTTTATGCGGTCAAAGTTCTTATCCAACCTCTCCATATCCAAAGTCATTACTTCTGATTATGAACTCTTCATCTCATCGGTCAATACTAAGTATCTCCGCAAAACAAAACACCCGCTCTCTTGGAGCGGGTGTTTTGTTTTGCCTCTTCTCTTCCCTACGCAGTCTCAGCAAGAACCCTCGCCTCCTCTGCCTCTTCCTCCATCTGACGGCGATGTGCCGCACGAGTGGCCTGAAGCTCACGAATGGACTCTTCCTTCTTAGAACCAACGAATCCCGTTCCTGCAGGAATAAGTCGTCCGAGGATAACGTTCTCCTTAAGACCACGAAGCGTATCAACGGAACCCTTGAGAGCTGCGTTAATAAGAATCTTTGTGGTCTGCTCAAAGGACGCAGCAGAAAGGAATGAGCGACGTGAGAGCGCGGACTCCTTGATACCAAGAACCATCTCGCGCGCCTTTGGTGCAATCTTTCCTTCTGCATCCATTGCCTTCAATACCTCAGCAAACTCCCAGTGTTCAATCACGTCACCAACGGAGTAGTCAGAATCACCAGCGTCTGTAATCTTAGCGCGTGAGAACATCTGGCGAACCACCACCTCAAGGTGCTTGCGTGACACGCTTGCTCCCTGAAGTTCGTAGATCTTAGAAGTCTCCGCAATGATGTACTCCTGAACCGCTGCACGTCCTGCGTGCTCAAACAGCTCATCAAGATCAGCAGAACCGTCAGTAAGGAGTTGTCCCTTACGTACCGCGTCTCCTGCTTTTACCAACTGCATACGTGGGTATGGTGCGGTGTACTCAATCGCTGAACCATCCTTCTTGCCTTGTCCGGCCTCAGGAGCCACGACAATAACTTTCTGACGGCTCTCTTCACGAATCTCCACAATCATACCGTCGGTCTTAGACACAACTGCAGGATTCTTTGGAGAACGCTTCTCAAAGATTTCCTCAACACGAGGAAGACCCTGGGTAATGTCTCCACCAACAGATGCTGTTCCTCCGGCGTGGAAGGTACGCATCGTCAGCTGGGTTCCTGGCTCTCCAATAGCTTGTGCCGCAATCGTTCCGACTGCTTCACCAAGATCAATTGGCTGCTGGCTCGTAAGATCCATTCCGTAACAGGTGCCACAGATTCCGTAGCGCGTCTCACACGTCATTGGTGAGCGCACGGTTACGGTCTCCACATCAGACTCGGCAATAGCCACAGAGTCAGCAGTGGTGAGGTAATGACCCTTCTTGAAGTCACCCACGCTCTCCGCAAGGGTGCGGCCACGAATAGCCTCGCCGAAGTCAATGCGAATACCGCTTGCTGACACACGAGAAATCGTGGTGCCGTGCTTAGTAGCACAATCGCGTTCAGTCACAATGGAGTCCTGCGCGGTGTCAAACAGACGACGCGTCAGGTATCCGGCGCGCGCGGTTCCAAGCGCGGTGTCAGTAAGACCCTTACGTGCACCGTGTGTGGACATGAAGTACTCAACCGGGTTAAGTCCTTCCGTCATAGACGACACGATAGGCACTTCAATAGTCTCTCCGGCAGTGTTCTGAATAAGACCCTTCATACCGGCCATCTGGGTAAGGTTACCGAGCGTACCGCGGGCACCAGAGCGCACCATGTCGTGGACGGATCCAGCTGGATCAAGTGCGTCCTCAACCACCTTCTCAACAGACGTCTTAGCTCCGTGCCAGATTTCAATCACCATGCGGCGCTTCTCCTCTTCGGTCAAAAGACCGTTCTTGAAGTTGTCCTCAACGGTGGTAACACGAGTGCGAGCCTCAGCAATGATGGCGTGCTTTCCTTCAGGCACGGACACATCGTCAATTGACCATGACACACCAGACTTGGTTGCATACTCAAATCCGAAGCGCTTCACCTTGTTCACAATGCTTGGGACGGCATCAAGTCCGTATCGGATCATACAGTCGTGCATGATTGCCGAAAGTACTTTCTTCGTGATGGCGTCGTTCACGAACGGATAGTCTGCGGGAAGAACGGTGTTGAAGAGCAAACGTCCAACCGTGGTCTCAAAGAGTTCACCGTTGTACTGCTCATACTTCTCCTTGTCCTTGCGTGGAAGAACCTTCACCATGGCGCGCAAATCAATAGCGCCATACTCATGTGC
>CAZPVV010000032.1:0-6191 GCA_964590505.1 uncultured Candidatus Saccharibacteria bacterium
GTGCGCACGCCACCACTCACGAACACGCCAAGCGAATACGGCGTAACTTTGGAAGTATTGATGCCGAAGGGTACGTGCGTATGTTTGCATCGTTCATTCGCGATATTGAAGCATGTGGTGGTGACACAACACTCCTGCGTGCTGCGCAGAAAGAACTTGAGTTGGGGAAACGTACCATTGATCAGTATTCGGGGTTTCTGACGCACACTGATTTTGTACCCCACAATTTTAGGGTTCACGACGGAGCTATATATCTTCTGGATCATTCTTCTCTTCGCTTTGGGAACAAATACGAAGGGTGGGCTCGTTTCGTAAACTTCATGGAGCTCCACAACCCGGTCCTTGCTCGCGCTCTTGAAGATTATGTACGAGTAAACCGCGCGCCCGAGGAATCTACTGCCCTCTGGCTCATGCGCATATATCGTCTGGGCGAAATACTTCTCTACTACTACCGCACACTTCCTAAAAGCGAAGGCAGTCTCCACACACTCAACCAAGCGCGTATTGATCTATGGAGTTTGTTTCTCAAAAACCTTCTCGCCCGTACGCCAATTTCTGCTTCTGACATTCAGACATATTGTGCGCTCCGCGACAGACTACGCAGTGACGAGGAAAAGTTACGTCAGAAGGATTTGCTTTAAGATGCGTCTCCCACAATAGGTGCAAACACTTTCTCGCGCATCTCTTTTCCTACCATGTCCCAGTCATACTTTGAGACAACAAGATTGCGTGCGTTTTGCGTAACGACTTGAACCTTCTCTGGGTGTACGAGAATGTCCTTCACCGCGTGCGCGATGTCTTCAGGGCTTTCCTTCTCTACAACCCATGCTGTTTGTGGAAGGTCTGGATTGTGCTTCTCATCGTATATAAACTCGGCCAATCCTCCCTCCTGAGTCGCTATTACCGGAAGTCTAGACGCCATTGCGGATAACCAAGCATTTCCAAGACCCTCTGAACGAGAAGGTCCAACGTATATGTCCGAAGCCAACCGATAAGCCGTTACTTCAGTTCTCTCTACAGGACCAGTAAACATGACCCGCTCAGAAAGCTTAAGCGTGCCCGCGAGCTCTTTGAGCATTGCTTCGTCTTCGCCTCCGCCAACCAGCAACAATTTAACGTGTGCGGGAAGAAGAGTGAGCGCACGTATGGTGATGTCATTCGCCTTCTGATGCACCAGTCGCGCCGTGTTTACCAACCAGACTTCCCCTTCCTTCTTTCCAATACGTCGGCGTACGTCTTCAACAACATTAGGGTCAACATCATTCTTGAGGTCGCGCGGGTTTGCGCCATTTGAAATATGCACTATGTGACCCGCATACCCCCTCCTTTGAGGCCACGAAGCTAGATACGCAGAAATCACTTGGATGACTGCTGCATGACGGAATCCCCAATCACGAATAGGGGTGAGTGGTTTGATGAACCAGCGCTCAAATACTTTCTCATATGGATCACCGTCTTGAAGCGTCAGTATGTGCGGCGCCCGAACGCCAATCAGTTTAGCGAGCACGATTGGAAACAGCATGTAGGTCATCATGGCCCAGAGCGCATCAAAGCGCTGAATAGCATGAAGTCTGCGCGCTTCAAGAGCAGCAAGCGGAATAAAAAGAATCTTTGAAAGGCGGGTTCCTCCCACCCCCACACGATGCACGCGCACATTTCCCATACGCTCCTGTCGTGGAGCATGGGGATCAAACAAAAGAGTAATTAAATGAAACTCAATATCTGTTGGCTGAATGCGCTCGGTAATTTCCTTTATTGCCGCTTCCGCACCCGAGACGTGACTCGGGTAGTACGCAAGAGAAAAGATAAGGATCTTTCGGGTCATGGTTGTGTTCTTTCTTTAATGTAGTCAGCGAGCCTGTATTCCTGCTTCCACCCCAGTGCCGTAATCTTTGAGGTGTCATCAACACCAGCTGAGCGCGAGGTCTTCGTTTGTGGATGCATCTCTATGTCTCCGCCACACATCTGCGCCACCTCAAGTATTGAGTGAGCATCGTCCGCACATATAGCGAATCCATCCCCTTCCCCTTTCTCCCCCGCAAGAATGATTCCTGAGACCGTATCAAGTACGTGTGTAAAAGCGCGCGTTTGTGTGCCGGGTGCGTTCACGCGGTGCGCACGTCCATGCAGATAATTTTCAATAAACGTTTGCACTATCGTTCCGTATGAGCCCCATGCCCGTTCGCGAGGACCGTACACATTATAAAAATACACAATGGCATAGGGGAGTTTGAACCAGGAGCCGTAGTTAGCAACAAGGTCTGCGTTAGCTGCTTTTGACCACGTGTAGGGAGAAAGGTTTTTCCCTAAGGTGCCATCAACTGTTATGGTCGCATCAGACTTTGTAGAAGACGCTGCATACACGAGCTTACCTCCTTTCTTCCTCCAAAACTCAAGCACCGCAAGTGTGCCAACCGTATTCATGTCCCAAACAATCTCAGGTTCCTCAAGACTGGTATGAACACGAGAATACTCCCCCAAGTGATAAATAATCTCTGGTGTCTCAGGAACCAACGTCTCAATATCTTTCGTATGCCCTTCCCGATATTCAACACCCGCAACATGATTTTCAACACTGCCCGTAAAGTAGTTATCAAGCGAGATGACCGTGTGTCCATCACGAACCAGTCGCTCACACAGATGTGATCCGACAAATCCGGCTCCTCCCGTTACAAGTATAGTTTTGGACATTTCCCTTAGGGTACGACGAGTGACGCCCCACAAGCAAGCACGGAGCCAAAGAGGCACATAAGGAGCCGTTTCGGAAAGGATACGGGCCCTACGGCCGCCCCCACCGAGGCCGCAAGAACGGGCTCAGTGGGGGCGTCTATGACTTCTTCATAGGTGCTTTGAACTGGTGCTGGTAATAGCGGTGTCGCCACCTCTTGTATACCAACCTCAACTGGTTCAGGTTGCACCTGAGAGATCACAACGTCTGGCTCTATCTCATATGCGCTTGCAACACCCCCATTTGGATATTGGAGTGTTACGGTGTCTTCCGGATTAAGTCCGGTGACGTCAGCTGCAAAGAGCACGCTCCCCATCGCATGAATCGCTGTGTCCTCAGGAATTTCAAATGTGTCCTCAGGAGTTTCTAGTCGCCAGGAAGACAAATCAACCATTCGCGACGACGCATTGGTAAGCAACACACCCTGCTCGTCTGTCGTTATTGAAATTTGTGGATCTTCCACCACAACTCTAAGTGTTTGTAGTGTGGTCGCAAGATCGTCTCGTGCGCGCACCGTGACCGTGTACTCCCCTGGATGACGATACGCGTACATGACGTCGTCTCCCTCTTCCCGTTTCCCGTCTCCAAAGTTCCAGACAATCTTTGCTCGTGTGCGCAGATTACCTCCCTCTGAATAAGCAACGGCACGATAGGGTGTTGGAACACCGGTATGCACAATACGATCGTTCCCCGCATCAATGAGTAGTCTGCGCACCGGACTTGCAACGGGAGTACCTGATGTAGGTGTGGTTCCTCCTATGGTAACGGTGGGTGTTGTGGTTCCTGTAGTAGTCGGAGTGGTGGTTGCTGTGGGCGTTGTTTCGCCACTAGTATTTACAGCTCTCGGGGTTGGGTCTGCCGTTATCCACGAGGATCCACTGCGCTGCGCCGTTTTCTTTGTCGTGTTGTCTCCACCAATATTTTCCCAATTACTCCCGCCCACTACCTGGTCAATCTGGACACCTCCCGCATCTTTAAGTGTGAGCGTATCGCCACTATTGCTAAGCGCTCCCGTATATATCTGATCTGCAGTCACAGTAGGGACACTCGCGTCGCTCGTACGTTCAAGGATGTAGTATCCGTTTGCAGCAATCGTCCCGCTCAGCGTAATGTTGGGTGCAGTTCCAGCAGACGTGAGTGTCCACCCGCTCAAAGCAACATCTATCCCGTCCGTATTAAAAAGCTCAATCCACTCTGCGTTTGCGTTCCCTGCCCCGCCCATCCATGCTATTTCGTTTATTAGTACTCCTGCGTGCGCGTATGTTGGTGCGCTTATAAGAGCGACGATAAGTAGTGTGAGTGCAGTTAGATATCTATACATTGTCCTTAAATATAGAACGTAACGTATCCTCGGGTACTTCAAACGGCCGTGGGCCTTGTGGAGAGGCTTCCTTCTTCGCGACGTGTTGCAGCGCATCCTTAAGCGTCTCCTGCTTCTGTTGTACCTGCTTCTCCTTTTCTTTGGTCGCACCATTGGTCATGGTGCGGAGAATCGCCCTGAGGTCCTCTGCTGTTTTCTCTTTGGGTTGTGGTCGCTCCTCACGACGAGGACGCTCGTCTCGGCGCGGCGCGGGATTTGGTTTTCGCTCCCCTTCTGGTCTTCGCTTCGGTACTTCAGTCTGTGGCGCCTGTTCAACAATAGGCGCAAGCTCAGCAAACAGCTTCTCTTCAATCTCGGTCCTGCTCCCCGCAAACTGCTTGCGGGACATTTCAACAACCTCATTGCGATAGGAGCGCACCGGAGCCTCTATGGGCGGGATGGTGACAGCTGAGAAGGGGCGTGATCCCACGCCATCAATCATGAGGGTGAGGTAGATCTGGGCAAATCCAAGATTCACCAAGTCCTCTTTCATAAACTCAGGTTGGAAAATAGTCTCCAAGACTTCGGCATCAAACGGGCCCACACGAAACGCAACCGTCGTACCAACGTTTCCAAACACAGCAGCCCTCACCTCTTCTTCCATCTGCTCCACATACTGGTGCGCAATGATGAGATTCAATTTGTACTTGCGGGCCTCAGAGAGAATCTCGGAGAATGTTTCGTTTGCAAAGTTCTGGAACTCGTCTACGTAGAAATAGAACTTAGGAAGTTTATCAATGGCGGCTTTAGAGAGGTCCGCACGACTCATCGCCGCCAAGAAGATACGGGTGGTAATCATGGAGCCCAAGAGCTTCATGTTGGTGTCCCCCACGAGTCCCTTGGAGAGGTTAATAAGCAGAATCTTCTTTTGATCCATGAGCTCTCGGATATCAAAGGAGGACTTTGATTGCCCAATGATGTTTCGAATGAGTGGGTTGCTCGTAAACTGTCCCACCTTATTTTGAATAGCGGGTGTTGCCTCTTGGGTAAAGCGGTCCGTGTACTGCGCAAACTCTTTTGTCCAGAAATCTTTCACCAGCGGATCCTTCACATAGTCCACCACCTTCTTGCGGTACGCCTTATCGGTGTACATGCGGTTCACGCCCATCAAGGTCGCGTCCGGATACTCAAGAAGTGCAAGAAGCGTGTTGGAGAGAATGTACTCCATACGTGCGGACCAGGCATCAACCCAAATCTTCTTAAACGTGGCCATGAGTCCTGAAACAACCAAGTGTCGTTTGTCATACCCCACATCCTCCATCACGTTAAACGCGATGGGATTCTCCATATCAAATGGTGCGAAGTACACTACATCCTTCACACGGTCTGCAGGAATGTATTCAAGAAGTCCATCAACGGCCGAGCCGTGCGGATCAATAAAGGCAAACCCTTCCCCGTTCCTAATGTCCTGAATCGCCATGTTCTCAAGCAGTGTGGACTTACCCATACCCGTCTTTCCAATGACGTACATGTGTCGTTCACGGTCTCGCGCCTTGATACCAAAAGGCACCCGTTTTCCACGTGAGTCAGTGGCTGCAAAGTACGTAATCCGATTAGGATTATCCATTGGTGTTTAGTATACCGCGTGAACTATAGAGTCGTTACTGATACTGAATAAACAACGGCCGTGGAGAAAGCTGAAGCAGGTCAGCCGGGGTCAGAATACGCGTGGACGGCGCCTTCAAGTCGTTCTTATAGAAGATCTTGAATCCGGTGAACTGCACAGGTTCAGGGTAGATGAACTGCTTGTACGTATTAATCTTCTTTGCGGGTGGTCCCCATCCATCCATATCCATGACAATCTGTACTTCAGGGAGCGGTTTGATGTTTTGATAGTTCGTAACCATGCGCTGGGTGAAGCGATGAACGATGAGCACCTTGGGTGGAAGGTTGTGTTTTCTAACCAGATCCGCCATGTAGTTTGCTGCGTAGTTAATATCACGTGCGTCGTACGAACCAATCACGTGGCCTGGCGGATCTTCTCCAATCATATGGAACTCAGGATCAAGCCCGAGGTGTACTTCAGGCATAACCAAGTACTTCTCTAGCATCGGCAACTCGTGCTCTAGGGTGGAGAAACCAATTTGAATATCAAGAATGACG
>CAZPVV010000033.1:0-6165 GCA_964590505.1 uncultured Candidatus Saccharibacteria bacterium
TACGACCTGCTGATGGAGCTGTTGGAAGCACTGCGTCGTCAGCAAATCCGTAGATGCCTATATTGTCGCTTGAGCGAGAGAGTGACGCCTGGACTTCAGTACCATTGGCAAAGAGGATGATTGCTTCCTTAGGGAGGATCGGGCGCATGGTGGTCGCAACAATACGTGACTTCGGGAAGTACACACCGACCGCAACCGCAGGCGTTGTGGTGGAGCGAATGTGGATGTATACCGTGCGCTGGGCAGCGGAAGAAATTGCGGTGGTGAGTTTCTCCTCCTCGGACACGACTGGTGTTGGTTTTGCCGGCTCCACGACAATAGGAATAGGACCTTGGGTACCGACCGTCTCTACCGTTCGTTCAACTAACTGGTTGATGGTGCGGGTTACGGTAGGTGGGGTCTGATCAAGGAGCGACACCGTAAGAACGCCGGTTGCAATAGACGTCACGAAGTTCACCAGCACCATGAGAAGCAGAAGCTGTGATTTTGAGAGGTCCTCTATGTTCATGCTCCTAGTATACCGCGGGTGTCAATTGGAAAGAATAGTGGAGATCAGTGTCCGCGGGTATCAAGAAACGCAACCTCCGTCGTGAGTATTTTGAGAAATCGCTCTACGTCTCCTTTTGTTGTTGTGGGTCCAAATGAAATACGAAGTGTTGCCTGTGCGCGCTGTAAATCTCCTGTAAGTGTTGCGACTACACGAGACCCCTTAGACTCCGTCTCACACGCACTCTTGGTTGAAACGGCATATCCCTTTGCATCAAGAAGAGCAACCAAGTAGTCAGTATCGCGTCCAAGGAGTGACACGTTCAGAATGTGCGGCACGTGCTCTTTGCCTTCGTTCAAAACACTGCCCGCAATCTTCAGGATGCCCTTGTGCAAAAGCCCACGCAGGTCATGTGCTCGCCGAACAAATGATTCACGTTCCTTAGCGCACTCGGTGAGTGCTTGCGCAAAGCCTGCAATGAGTACTGTTGCTTCGCTTCCTGAGCGAAGTCCTCGCTCTTGCCCGCCTCCGTAGACGAGAGGCGCAATAGGCACGGAACGTGGAGCGATAAGTAGGCCAACACCACGAATCCCACCTATCTTCTGCGCGTCCAGAGTAAGTAGGTCTGCTTTAAGACGCTCCGGTGCAAACGACTCAACCAGTGGAAGCTGACTTGCGTCAACATGGAGCACTACCGCGTCCGGAAGTACCCGGCGAACTGCTCGGGTGTCGTAGCGCACACCTGTTTCGCCACATACCGCGTCCATGGAAACGAGTATGGTCTCTGGTCTCACCTGAGTCTTTAGCTTTTCTATATCAATGGCGCCATCTTTCAGAGCCAATGCTTCAGTGTGGACACCGCGTGCCGTTAGCTCCTCCATTGTTTTAACCGTTGATGCGTGTGCGGTGGGTAGATAGAGCACGTGAGGGTTTTTAAGCGTAGACGCACGCACCACTCCCTGAATAGCAAGTGCGTTTGATTCGGTAGCTCCTGACGTGAATATGACGGCGTCCGGTTTAACCTCAGCCATACGCGCAATCTGCATGCGGGCTGTTTCAAGTATCTCTTTCGCATCACGTCCCTCCTTATGAGGAGCTGACGGGTTTCCAAAAGACCGTGCAGCCTTCATGAAGGCGCGCAGTGCTTTTGGGTTTGTGGGGGCCGCTGAAGCCCAATCAAGATAGGTTCGTCGCATGAGGACACAATAGCAGAAAGGGCCGGCTTAAGAGTAGTACTCCGTGGCCGACCCAATTTCTCCCAGAGGTTGCAGTTAGCAGCGTTCGATGTGAGCGACGCACCCTTTGTCGTTCACCACGCCGAGCGAAACACGCTCGGGTTCCATCCGTGCCGCACAACGTAGCGCGGCCTCCTCAACTGAATCGCACACGCGATTCGCGGTGAGGTTGTAGGGACCTGGATCCCTGGGATCCTCGTACACGATGACTGCCTTCCCCGGGGGCGCAGTTACATTGGTCTGATCACCGACTTTCATACTCCCGTCCTTTCGCACATGAGGAGATGTTCGCACAATGACACAGACATTACTTTCTGTATAGGTATCCACTAAATACATTGCAAAACACTAGATTTTGTGTTGAACTGAGACTAATGGCTTCATCAATGCGAGCGCCCATAGTGGCGGTTATGGGTCATATTGACCACGGCAAATCCTCCCTTCTGGACTACATCCGGAAGGCAAACGTTACCGCTTCTGAAGCAGGTGGTATTACCCAACACGTCTCCGCGTATGAAGCGGTGCACGAGCATGAGGGTACGCCTCGCACTATTACGTTTCTTGATACGCCCGGACACGAGGCGTTTCGCGCACTTCGCTCACGCGGTGCTGCCGTTGCAGACATCGCTATCCTCGTTGTTGCATCAGACGAAGGCGTAAAGCCACAAACACTTGAGGCATACCAAGCAATTAAAGAAAGCAACATTCCGTTTGTGGTTGCATTCACCAAAATGGACAAGAACGGTGCTGATCTTGCACGTGTCCAGGGTTCAGTACTTGAACACGGTATCTATCTTGAAGGACTTGGTGGCGACGTCCCATACGTGAGCGTATCTTCAAAGACTGGTGAAGGTATTCCAGAACTCCTTGATCTCGTGCTTCTTACGGCAGACCTTGCTGAACTTACCGGAGATCTTGATATCCCCGCTACCGGTTTTGTTCTTGAGTCTTCCCAGGACCCTAAGCGCGGCATTGTCGCGACACTCATCATCAAGGACGGCGTATTAAACACCGGAACCTTTGCGGTTGCTGGAAACGCACTTACCCCTGTTCGCTTCATTGAGAACTTTGCAGGCGAGCGCATAACGTCGGCGAATCCCTCTCAGCCGGTGCGTATTTCAGGGTGGAATGTACTTCCCTCTGCTGGCACACCGTTTAGTTGCGTAGCGACAAAGAAGGACGCGGAGAAGCTCGTAGCGCAGGGTCCTGCGACTGTGTATGCCGACAACACTCCCGTTGAAGGTGGAAAGGCAACCCTTCCTCTTATCATCAAAGCTGATGTTGGTGGCAGTATTGAAGCAATCAAGCATGAGCTTGCGAAAGTAACGCATGAACGTGCAGTTATTAAGATTGTGGGCGAGGGCGTTGGTGCCGTTGCCGAAAACGATGTGAAGCAGGCACACGCAGGTGGTGCCACCATCATTGCGTTCACCGTAGGGACTGAGTCTTCTGCACGCGATTTGGCGGAGCGTATGAATGTTCCCATTCAATCGTTCTCTATTATCTATGACCTAGAGGACAAGGTGAAAGAGCTCCTTGGTGCCTGTGCGCCACAGATCACCGTTGAAGAAGTTACGGGTGAAGCTAAGATCATCAAGATTTTCAGTGCATCAAGTAACACACACGTGCTTGGTGCGAATCTTCTCACGGGCTCTATTGAGCTCGGTAACCAGGTGAAGTTGTCTCGTCGTGGTATTGAGCTTGGATATGGAAAGGTGGTGAACCTACAACAGGCTCGCGCGGATGTGAAGGAAATTCGTACCGAGGGTGAGTTTGGTGCACAAATTGAGACTAAGGCAGACATTGCTCAGGGCGACACCATTACTCCTTTTAAAACGGTTATACAATGAGTCGGTTGCGTGACAACAAGGTAGCTGCTCAACTCACCGAGCTTGCGGCTAAATATATTGCGATTGAAGCAGGGAGAGACACCTTGATCACACCCACCCGCACCGAAGTATCAAAGAATGGCAAGGATGTGACTATTTTTGTATCTGTATTCCCTGAGAGCGATAAAGACAACGCACTCTCCTTTCTGAAACGTCATAAAGACCTCTTTCGTGATTACCTCAAGAAATCATCTCGTCTTGGCCGTCTCCCCTACATCACCTTTGAGTTTGATTATGGTGAGCAGAATCGTCAACGGTTGGATGAATTGTCACGCGAATTGGGAGATAGCGCAGAGGCATAACCCGCGCTAGTATAGGCTCATTGGCCCGATGGCGAAGTAGAAACGCTGGGGACTGCAAATCCTCCATGCGCGGGTGCGATTCCCGCTCGGGCCTCCATCATATGGTATCTTCACCCTTAGGCCGGGGTGATGGAATGGTAGACATAGGGGACTTAAAATCCCTAGACCGTAAAAGGTCGTGTGGGTTCGATCCCCACCCCCGGCACCATGACGCTTCGCAAACTCTTTGGTAGGATCCGCGACCGACTGGAGCGTACACAGCCACTTATCCAGATTGAGATTAGTAGGTCGTCGCTCCTACACAACCTCCACGCATATCAGACCGCATACCCCACACTTGCGGTTGCGCCTGTTTTAAAAAGTAATGCGTACGGGCACGGGCTTTCGCTCATTGCGTCCGTACTAGACGCAGAGGACATTGCTTTTTTCATGGTTGATTCTTGGTATGAGGCGCGGGAATTGAGGCGTAGCGGTATACGCTCTCGGATTGTGGTGATGGGGTACGTACGACCTGAGGATGTGGTTCGCTCTAGGTTAGAGAATATAGATTTTGCAATTGTTGATAGAGAACAATTGGAAGCCCTCGTTCGTTTGTGTACACGCCCGGTGCGTATACACGTAAAAATTGATGTCGGTATGCACCGACACGGCATCACACCGAGTGATATAGAGAAATCAATAGCGCTGATTCAATCAAATCCACACCTAGAAGTGACTGGAGTTACCGCACATATAGGAGATGCAGACAACACAGACGAAACTTTGACCAGAAATCAGATTGAGCTTTGGAGCACCCTGTCCAAAAAGGTTATGTCCGCATTCCCTTCTATTATGTTTCGGCATCTAACCGCAACCAAGGGTGCACGGTTTGCGCAGATGGCGGACACGAATGTCCTCCGGCTCGGTATTGGCCTCTATGGGTTTGATACATCCCCTCATAGCACCCTTCCACTTAAACCAGTGCTTTCTATGCGTTCTATTGTAAGTTCAGTACGAACGGTTCCTAAAGGCGAAAGTGTCGGATACAACGCAACATATACGGCAGAGCGTGATCGGATCATAGCAACCGTTCCTGCAGGATACTTTGAAGGTTTAGATCGAAGACTTTCAAACAAAGGTTTCCTAAGTGTGCGTGGCGTACAGTGTCCGATTGTCGGGAGAGTGTCTATGAACATGACCTCCATAGATGTGTCTGAGGTTCCTTCGGTTGCAGTAGGGGACGTGGTGGAGGTTGTTAGTTCTGACTCCATACTTTCCATGGCACAGACGGCCAACACCACACCCTACGAACTCCTCGCACACATTCCCCAACACCTCCGCAGAGTATTAGTTTAAAAGTGGTAGACGATTTTCTAAACACAAGGTAGAATCCGTTGCAACCGCCTGTAGCTCAGTTGGTAGAGCAACTCCCTCTTAAGGAGATGGTCCCAGGTTCGAGCCCTGGCAGGCGGACATGTATGTATTGCAACCGGGACGGCACAATGGCCGTCCCGTTGCATGTAACCCCCTCCATAGGGCATACTAGGGGCTACGCGGGGATGGCGAAATGGTAGACGCGCCTGCCTTAGGAGCAGGTTCCTTCGGGAGTGGAGGTTCGAGTCCTCTTCCCCGCACACACACAAAAGAGCCCGTACGTACGGGCTCTTTTGCTATATATTCAACACTACGTCAACTTGACATTTGGCGTGTTGTGGTGCTATAATGTTAAGGAAGTGCACAGTCCTTTGACAAGGTGCAATTGGGATCAAATATTCGGCTCAGGAGGGCCAAACAATGACCGACGTCATCACCATCACGAACAAACAGAGCATGATCAACGGCGTGGTGTGGAGCGGCTTTACCGGCCTCATGTCCACAGCAGCCAGCGCGGCCATTCTGACTGCGACTACTGGGTCTGCGCTCCCTGCGCTCTTAGCGTCAGGGTTCGTATTCCTCGGCACGGTATCTACCGTTTTCCTTTCCGGACTCCGGCTACATCCGTTCCCGAGTGTCGGCGTTCAATTCTTCCTCGGAAACCAAACTGGCGAAGTCTATGCGCCGGGCTGGGGTTGGGTCTATCCTTTCCTCCAGTCCTCGAAAGTCGCCCCCGGTCCCGAAGAAGAGCTTTCTCTCAGCATGCCGGCAACGGAGCCTGAGGCCAAGGACCACATCACGGTTCACATCGGCCGCAAGAACCCAACCGTGCTGCAAGTCAGGGTCGTCGACCCGAAACTCTATGTGAAGGTCAACAACCCACAGCTCGCGATCGAGAG
>CAZPVV010000034.1:0-6056 GCA_964590505.1 uncultured Candidatus Saccharibacteria bacterium
GAAGGGTGTTACCACCGCAGTCGTGTTCCCGAACGAAGCTATTGCTAAAGCAGTTGCTTCTCAAGTTATCGGCACCTACTCAAACCAGAAGGTAGTGTTTGAGAATGTTGACGCTCTGGTCCTCACACCAGAAACTCTCGGCACTCCAGCCGGTGACACGTATCGCTTTAACCTCACGGGTAACGCAACCATCATCTGGAAGATTGATGAGGCTGCTGTTGCGGGAGCGGTGGCCGGCAAAAGCCGTGACAGCGCGCAGGTAATGCTTTCTAGCTTCCCAGAGATTGATAAGGCGGTATTGGTGCTTCGTCCATTCTGGAGCCAAACCTTCCCTCAAGACCCTGACCGCATTAAGGTTGTGGTGAAGGAGATGGAGAAGAAGGGGAAATAGCGAGCGGAAATTGACGATAAAGAACATGACTGTACTTTCGGTACAGTCATGTTTCGTTTTTCGTTGTGGCAATATATTCATATCTTGAAGCAACGCAGGGATGAACATACCGACAAATGGAAAACGCCACCTCTTTCGAAGTGGCGCATTACCGTTGATCGGGCCTATCGGATGCTCGCGCGAATGGCCTCGACCTGAATCAGGCCGACAATGGCTGGGCCCAGATAGGGCCGGCCACGCAATGCGTTAACCTTGGCGGACGCAATAATCACCTGCTCGGCGGCGTCAGCGAGCAGGGCGAACTGTCGGGTGACGGCTTTGCGCTTGGCGAGGGTGGTACAGGATTGCTTTCCCATGATGAGCTCCTTGAAAAAATTCGATGAATTCTGAGTAGAATAGTACAACAATATGTCATTTTACGCAAGTGTTCTCATAGCTATGGTCGTCGACACCCATGCCTATATTTAGCTCGGTTGACGCTTATACGCCTGTTTGTTACTATAACGAGGCTTCACATGGCGGATAGTACTACGAACGAAACAACGACAGGAACTGTCGAAGAGGTCCTTCCCAATTCCTTATTTCGTGTTCGTTTGGAATCCGGTGACCTTTTGCTTGCATATCTTGCAGGCAAGATGCGTTTGCACCGTATCCGTGTCCTCGTGGGTGACTCAGTCGAATTGGTGACTGATCCCTATGGGGGCCGTGCCCGCATTGTGAGGCGCTTAAGCTAAACTAACCACATGAAAGTCCGCGCATCCGTCAAGGTTCAACAGCCCGGTGACATTATTGTCCGCCGTGGTGGCACGTTGTACCGCATTAACAAGCGCAACCCACGCCGTAAGGCTCGTCAGGGTTAATCCCTGTCATCTATAAGGTAAAACCTTTAGATTTAAACTTAGATTTCTATGCGTATCTCTGGTGTTACATTGCCCGATAATAAACAGCTTGCGTACTCTCTGCCTTTGATTTATGGCATTGGACCTAAGCGTGCTCTAGATATTTTGAAGGAAGCAAAGATTGCTCCTACAAAGAAAGGATCTGAACTGTCTCCTGAAGAGGAGCAGACTGTTCGTGCACTTGCTGAGGCATACACGATTGAGGGAGAACTTCGTCGTCAGGTCTCACAAGACATTAAGCGCTTGAAGGACATTCGTTCTGAGCGTGGTATTCGCCATGAGCGACACCTTCCGGTTCGCTCACGTCGCACAAAGACCAATAGTCGTACGGTCCGTGGAAACACACGTAAGACCATGGGTAGCGGTCGTCGCACCCTTGAGAAGACATAATCCAAGACTTTTTAACTATTACCTATGGGAAAGAAACGAATCATTAAGAAGTCAGGAAAGGGTCTTGATCAAGGACGCAAGGAGCGCGCCCTGTCTAAGGCCACCAAGAAGCGCATTGAGCGCGGAATCCTTCACGTTGAAGCTACGTTCAACAACACCAAAGCCGTCCTTACCGATGAGAAAGGTAACGCGGTTATGTCTTCCTCTGCAGGAGCACTCGGCTTCTCTGGCGCTCGTAAGTCAACACCGTACGCAGCTGCGAAAGTTGGGGAGTTGCTTGGCGAGAAGGCCATGATCATTGGTCTTAAGGAAGCATCCGTCATCATCCGTGGTGTGGGTGCTGGACGCGAGTCTGCACTTCGTGCATTTGCTGGAAAAGGCATCACCATTAAGAGCATTAAGGACGCGACCCCAATTCCACACAACGGTCCTCGTCCTAAGAAGCCTCGTCGCGTGTAATCTCTTCGCTTATGAAAATTGGACCAAAGTATAAAATTGCAAAGCGCCTCGGAGCATCTGTCTTTGAAAAGACGATGACTCAGAAGTTTGCTCTTGCACAGGAGCGAGCAGAGCGCACGAAGAAGCGTGGACGTGGTCGCGGACCTACCGAATACGGTAAGCAGTTGCTTGAGAAGCAGAAGGTGCGCTTCACCTACGGTATTTCAGAGAAGCAGTTTGCCGGCTACGTAAAGGAGGCTATGGCGTCGCACGGCGCTGTCCCTGCTGACGTACTACACCGCGCTCTTGAGCTTCGTCTTGATAACGTGGTGTATCGCTTGGGGCTTGCTCCAACGCGTCGTGCTGCTCGTCAGATGGTGTCTCACGGTCACATCACCGTGAACGGTCGCAAGACTACCATTCCGTCACGAAGGGTGCATGTTGCAACTGATCGTATCGGAGTGCGCGAAGGCTCTCGTGGTCGCGCGTATTTTGAAGGGTTTGAGGGCAAGTTCATGGAGCGCACACTACCGTCATGGCTATCATTTAACCCGAAAGCTATGGAGGGTGCGGTACAGGAACTTCCGACGACTGATTCAGCCGGTGCTGCTGGAGATCTCTCGGCCGTGCTTTCGTTCTATAGCCGTTAATAGTCAGGTAATTAAGATTGAGTTATGGAATACCACATCACACTACCAAGCAAGCCACGCGTCGTTTCTGAGGAAGGCGTACAGGGAACCTACGAGATTGATTCTCTGTACCCAGGCTACGGACACACCCTCGGCAACTCACTTCGCCGCATTATCCTTTCGTCACTTCCTGGTGCCGCTATTACCTCAGTGAAGATTGAGGACGTACAGCACGAGTTTGCGACTATGGAGGGCGTTCGTGAGTCAGTTATGGAGGTTCTCTTGAACCTGAAGCGCGTGCACTTTGACCTTATTGGGGACGAGCCTCAGACTATCCGCCTTTCAGCAAAGGGAGGAAAGGAGGTGACCGCAGCTGATTTCCAGCTTCCAAGCCAGGTCACCATCTCAAACCCAGAGCAGCACATTGCTGATCTTTCTGGAAAGGGTGCGTTTGAGCTTGAGGCGACGATTGAGCGCGGTCTTGGATATGTTCCTCGCGAGATGCTTACCAAGGAGAAAGTTGATATCGGTGTTATTGCACTTGATGCAACGTTCACCCCTATTCGCCGTGTGAACTACGAAGTAGAGAACATGCGTGTGGGTGACCGAACGGACTTCAACCGCTTGCGCATTCTGATTGAGACCAACGGTACCATCTCTCCTCGTGCTGCTCTTGAGCAGTCTATTGAGATCATGATTCACCAGCTTAAGGCTGTGGTTGGATTCCAGGAGGAAGCTGAGGAGGATGAAGTATTTGTTGCGTCATCCCTTTCAGCAGGCGAGCTTCCCGGCAAGGACCCTTCAAAGGTGAAGATTGATGAGATTGGTCTGTCTGCACGTATTGCATCGGCTCTTGCTGATGGAGGCGTGAAGACGGTTGCGGGGCTCACCCGTAAGTCGGCGGATCAGCTGAAGGAGCTTGATGGTATCGGCGACAAAGCAGTCACCGAGATCACCGAAGCGCTTGACGGACTTGGCCTTACGCTTAAGGGAAGCGAATAAGTTTTATAGATAGATAATTAGTAACGTATGCGGCATCAGCACAAAGGAAGGGCATTCGGGCGACCAAAGAACCAGCGTACCGCGTTGGTGCGATCGCTCGCGCGTTCCCTCATCATCCACGAGCGTATAGCAACCACCGAAGCAAAGGCACGGGAGCTTCGTCCATTCATTGAGAAGATCATTTCTCATGGACGTGCAGACACGGTAGCGAACCGCCGTTTGGTGAACGCACGCCTTGGAAACGATGCCGAAGCCGTGAAGAAGGTGTTTGCAACACTCTCACCTCGTTATAAGAACCGTCCGGGTGGCTATACGCGCATTGTGAAGCGTGCCGCTAACGCGACCAATGCACGCGATACTGCGTACATTGCCTTTGTTGATTAAATCGCGTATGACTACTCGTATGGATAAAGACTTCAAGAACCGCGTTGCGCACACCCTAGCTCCTATGAGCTACACGGTAGACGCAAAAGGACGCACGCTCGGGCGTGTGGCGTCAGAGGCGGCAAAGGCACTCCTTGGCAAGATGTCCGTGCACTACATTCCAACCAAGGTGCTTCCGGTACAGGTGACGATTGTGAACGCTTCAAAGATCAAGCTTACCGAGAAGCGTGTGGGTACCAAGACCTATGTCCACTACACCGGATACCCAGGAGGTCTTCGCACCACATCAATGCCTGTATTGATTGAGAAGAAGGGAGTAGAGGAAGTTATCCGCAAAGCGGTTGACGGCATGATTCCTCGCAACAAGCTTCGCAAGGAGCGCATGAAGCGTCTTACCATTACCGATTAGTTATGACTGATACCAAGTACACAACGGCTGTAGGTCGCCGCAAGACCGCAAGCGCACGCGTCAAACTCACACCCGCAGCTAAGAACTCGGTGGTAGTGAACGGAAAGTCAGCTGCTGACTATTTCAAGACCAAGACCCGTGACTCAATCACCATGGACGCACTCGTCCTTGAGGATGTGACCGGTACCTACCAGGTAGAGGTTCGCGTTTCAGGTGGTGGTGTGAACGCACAGGCTGAAGCAATTCGCCATGCGATTGCCCGCGCACTCACCAAGGCTGACCTTGGACTTCGGGCTCCTTTGAAGAGTGCTGGATTCTTGAAGCGTGATCCACGTGCAGTGGAGCGTAAGAAGCCAGGACTTCGCAAGGCTCGCAAGCGTAAGCAGTGGAGCAAGCGTTAAGGAGAAGCAAAAGCCCGCAGAGATGCGGGTTTTTACTTTCTCAAGTTGAAAGCAGTTGTTCTTGCTATTATTGTGCTGTGGACAATGCTCACTACTCCATTTATCGGGAAGATCATCCAATTACTGTATTAATTTACGAACTAGACATGCTAGTTGGTTCATTTGAGCTGCATGAGAAATATAAAAACAATTCGAATGTTGTACTACCGAACGCTGCACTTGAGTGCTTTCTCATACATGCTCGTAATCTTATTGACTTCTTTGAGAACAACCGAAAAGGTGTCGACGACCTAACCTGCATCAACTTTGTTGACCGAATGGGAAAACCAATAAACAAGTCAAATATTCAACTCTCAAGCGAAATCAAGACAGAAATCAATAAAAATCTTGCGCACATGACGGCACGTAGGCACGATTCCAAAGTGTTTTGGAAAACTGGCACAATTCTGAACGAGCTTGTAAAGCAAGCCCGAATTTTTCTAGCTGAATGTGATGATTCAAGCTTTCCGGAGAGCGCCAAAAAGTACCGAATCCTGTGGATTACTTAGTTGTTAAAAAATACACGCATCCATTGCGTCGCTGTGAGATGAATACTTTTTATCCTTAAAGGAATGATATTCGGCAGAATCCCACAGTCCAGTAGATGAATCTCGCTTTGGGTGATAAACAATCTCGTCGTTACATGTTGCTCGCTTAATTACATACCAACCACCGATCCCGAGGATAGAGAGCACAATTACTAACACCAGAATAGTTGCGGGAGAGACAGCTTTAATATTGACCATACGTTCAAATAGTTAGAGTTCCTAGTACCATATCAAAGTCCCGGACCATCTGATCCTCAGGACTTATCCACGTAACCGACAACACATAAGTTTTGGTGCCTTGTGTAAGCACGACAGTTTTACCCTCATAAAGGCCTGACCAGGTGTAGGTGACCCCTTCGTGTGTGCCCACAGTGATAGGTTCTGCAGTACTGTTTGCAACGACCCAGTTGGTGTCATTCGTTACCCAGTCGCTTGCCGAGAGGCTCTCTGGGTTCTCGTATACATCTACCGTAATACCAGTAGGTCCTTCACGCGCATCCGTTACTTTTCCATCAAGGAGGTCACG
>CAZPVV010000035.1:0-5845 GCA_964590505.1 uncultured Candidatus Saccharibacteria bacterium
ACTCCAAGGAAGGGAATCCATCCAATGACGTAGGCAAGAGGCTCACCAGAGGCAAGGCGGGCAAGGTCCTCCGTTATGTCGGCTGACGTATCCCCTTCATACTTGTCGCGGATAAGTGCCTCTTTATCACCAGGCGATAGGTCCATACCTACGTTGTATACTATTAATCACTATGCGTATACATTTCTGGAACCTCGCGTTCTCACTCTTCTTTCTCGTTCTCGTGCTTAGTGCGTCATCATGGCTCGTTGCAACAGGGAAAGCCCTCACGGGTATTACGGTCGGGAACTTTATCCTTATGGCACTCGCCGTCTTTAGACTTGTCCGACTCTTCACCTACGACCACATCACTGCCTTCTTTAGAAGCTGGTTCCTGGGACACCCAGAGAACTCATTCATGGGAACGGTAGGAGCACTCCTTCATTGTCCATGGTGTACGGGACTTTGGTTTAGTTTCCTCGTCGTATTCCTCGTATACGCCACACCCATTGCTTGGCCAGTGGTGCTCATTCTTGCGCTTGGTGCACTCGCATCATTTATCCAGATCATAACGAATTGGATCGGGTGGAGCGCAGAAGGGAAGAAGCATGAAGTGCAAAGCGCAAAGGGAGAGAAACCCACACACACCTGCGGATAAGAAAAAGCCCCGACGAATCGGGGCTTTTTCTGTAGGTGCGAGAGATTAGTATCCGCCGCCGTATCCACCACGGTCGTTGCCGCGGCCTCCACCGAATCCACCACCACCTCCACGATTGTTATCGCGAGGAGGGCGGTCGCCTTGAGGACGAGCAAATGAAACAGAGAGCATACGCCCATCCATTTCCTTGCCATCCCATCGGTCTACAGCAGCTTGTGCCATAGCCTCATCGGCCATTTCGACGAAGCCGAAACCGCGTGAGCGGCCGGTCATACGATCGCTGATAATGCTGACGGAGGTAACCGTACCAGCCTCTTCAAAGGCGGTGCGGAGCTCGTCTTCGGTCGTGCGGTATGGAATACCACCGACATAGAGCTTGTTTGTTGACATTTGTCGGACGTGAACTTAATAACTCTCGCTAGCGCCTATCTTGGGACGGGTGAACCGGACTAAGGAGGGGAACCCGCGAGGTATTAGCACTATGCTACAAACTGGGCCAAATCGCAAGGTTGGGGCGGGGATTAAGAAAAGTGAGGTTGACAAACGCTTGCGTATTGTGTAATATGGTGTGCAGTTAAAAGTCCCTTACATACAGGTTTAGTTACATGAGACGAGCTATGTGCGGCCAGGCCTTCAAGCCGTAGATAGCTCGTCTCATGTGAGATAGCCGCCGAACCCTGGCGTTATAACCGGGCTAAGGAAGACCAATGACCAAGCCGAACATTTCCGGCACCAAGCAACGGCAAATCAAGGCCGCAGTCGCTGAAATCGTGGGCACCAAGCTCGCTACGCTCACTGCCGAGGCTGGTGACCGTCTGATCGCCCAGCTCTCCGCGTTCGGGGAACACGTCGGACCAGGCCTCATCGCTGCGATCGACCAGTTCTCCGCCCTCCCGCCGGTCGTGCTGAAGCTGGTCAACTCCAGCGTCAAGCTCGACGCCATCGAGTCCTATGATCCCTCGGGATTCAAGACTCGCAAGGGTCTCTGGGTCTCCGACGACTTCCAGTCGCTCGTCGGTTCGAAGGCGAAGCCGGTCAACAACCTGCCCGCAATCTTGCTTGCGTCCGGCGACCTCGTCAAGAACGCCTACGATCGCGAGATCAAGACCGACCCCGTCATGCCCGCGAACCATGTGTTCGAGAACGAGTCGGAATTCGTCGCCTATCTCGACCAGATGACCTCCAGGCAGCCCAACGGCGAAGAGGGCGACCTCCTCACCAACGGCTACTGGAACTTCTTCTACGTCGCAGGTTGCGTCGTGGGCGTGGACTGGAGCTCCGACGACCGGCGGTGGAGCGTCTTCGCGTGGGAGCTGGGCGGCGACCGCTGGTTCGCGGGCGATCGTGCGTTCGGTCGCAACTAGCCCTTTAACCCTTGGGCGAGTCTGGCAATCCGGCCAGACTCGCCACGAATACCTAAGATTTCTTTGATACTTTGTATCTTTGAAACTTGGGTATTTTTTATTTTGTATACTAGGTATGAATCCTTGGTAATGCCGTGGCCATGGCTACGGCGTGGGGATTCTAAAAATTTATAAGTCTGAATTTCTCTGGTTACGGCTTGAGAAAGAGTGCTTTAAGTTTTTATAAAAAATATTGGTAGTTGGTATCTGGAACTGGAGGACTTTATGTCCCAGATTCGATTCAGCCTGGAGAGCATTCTAAAGGCAGTGATATGGATGGTTTCAGGTACGAGAGTCGCAGGTTGCGTCGTGAACGTGAACTGGAACTCCGACAACCGGAAGTGGAACGTCAACGCGTGGAAGCTGGACGACGACAACTGGAACGCAGGCAATCGTGCGTTCGGTCGCAACTCCCAAATTTCTCCCGCACCTAATGTGCGGGAGTTTTTGCATCAAGACCGCGTTTCCAACCGCCAAGCATCTTTCCGATCTCAAAGAGTCGCTCCGACAGAACTGCATATTTCTGGTTATCTAAAGCCTTTATCTCCCACGAGACTCGTAGAAGGAACTTGAGCGCATCAAGTTTACGGATTGCTTCTGTAATAGACACTAGCTTCTCATCCTTGCCCTGATAACTGGCTGCCCAAAGCAGTTCTGCTGTTTCAATAAATAAGAGATCTATCTTGTCACCGAGTGTATAGCGCGATTTCTTTGGAAAGTGATCTCTGAACTCATGCCAAAGCTTATATACTGAAATACTATTCTCAATAATTGTCAGAAGCTTCGGGGGGGGGTACGTTCATGGCCTAGTTAGAATCTGCCTAAGGAATACCTATCACGATATCATTTCTACAGAGAATCTTTTGAACGCATGGCGTGAATTCGTGGCTGGAAAGAGGAAACGACTGGATGTGCAGGATTTCCAGCGTCATTTGATGGATAACCTGCTTTCTCTCAAAGAAGATTTGATTACGAAGAACTACCGACACTCGCTGTACAAAGCATTCAAAATTACCGATCCCAAACCCCGCGATATTCATAAGGCGAGCGTACGAGACAGGCTCCTACATCACGCAATTTACCGAAAACTCTACCCATTCTTTGAACGTACTTTTATTGCTGATTCGTACTCGTGTAGGGATAAGAAGGGAGTACACAAGGCACTTGAACGATTTACCAAATTCACCCGTATTGTGTCCCGGAATCATACGAAGACAGCATGGGTACTCAAGTGCGATATACGGAAATTCTTTGCCTCGATTGACCATTCAATCCTGAAAAAGATTCTTGCTCGGTATATTCCAGACGAAGATATCAATTGGCTTCTTTCTACAATTATAGATAGTTTCTCGTCAGGTAAGTCTGGAGTTGGTCTACCGCTTGGCAACTTGACTTCACAGCTTTTAGTAAACATATACATGAATGAATTCGACCAATTCTCCAAACACCAACTCAAAGCGAAATACTATATCCGCTATGCCGATGACTTTGTAATTGTTTCGGATAATAGGGATTGGCTTGTGTTGCTCTTGCCTCGTATTGAGACCTTCTTAAAGGAACGGCTAGCTCTTACCCTTCACCCGCAAAAAGTCTCAATTGCGACCGCAGCATCAGGTATAGACTTTCTCGGTTGGATGCACTTTCCAAAGCACACAGTTCTACGAACTTCCACAAAACACCGCATGTTACGCAGGATGCAAGATCCACCCGTAAAGCGTGAAGCTATTGATTCATACTACGGGCTATTGCGATATGGCAACGCAAGAAAGTTGAAAACAATAATAGAGAATTTGGTTTCTCTTACACTCCCTGGATAATATCCCGCTCAATATCCTCAAACGTACCACCAACCTTTTTCCCTGGATTAAAGATGTTGAGTGGATCAAAGATATCTTTGGTCTGTTGAAACAGTCCCGCCACTTCCTCTCCAAACTGCTTAGGTATATAGGGTGTTCGTATAATGCCGTCGTTATGTTCTCCGGTCGTGGTGCCGCCATACTCAAGCACCAGATCGTACACGCGGTGTGACAATTCAACGATAATCTTTCGTGACTCTGGTTTATTCAAATCCATAAGGGGGATGATGTGGAAGTTTCCATTTCCTATGTGGCCTGCAATCGTGTCTATTAGTTTGTATTCGTCTAAAATGGCGTAGAGCTTCGGAAGGAACTCAGGATATACCTCAGGAGACACCACAAAGTCATCAATAAAGGGAGACGCATAGTATCCAGAAAGATTCTTTCGAAGAAGTGCGAAGCTCTCCCTGCGCACCATCCAGTATTTCTCTGATGCTCGCTCGTCTTTCAATACCTTGAGTGGAACTTTGTAATGAAGAAGTGCGTCGTGCGCCTCGCGCGCACGCTTGAGTGCAATTGCATGCGTGTCCTCAGAAAACTCTGCCATAAGCACAAGCTTAGGTACGCCACCACGAAGCACCATAAATAACTCAGGCAGGAACGAGAACCCGAGCTTGAAGGCTCTCCAGAATCCCATCTGCGCAAGCATCTGAGGAAGGAACCGCACTGCAAGTTTAAACGTATGATCGTCATATGACTCAAACGACTCTGGCTTGTATCGCAGAACATCACGCACAATGTGCGGAAGCTCCTTAATATCCTTGAGGAACACCACCAGCATAGACCGGTATGGCTGAGGCTTTACGAGAGAAAGTTTCGCACGCGTGGTGAGAGCAAGCGTGCCTTGAGCTCCGGTTATAAGTTTGGCGAGATTGAAGGAATCGTCACTCTTAACCTCCCAGAGCGCATACCCAGCTGAGTTCTTTGAGACTTTGGGTTTTGCAGATTGAATAAGAGATTGATTTGCACTAATCAGCGCATCCATCTTGCGATATATCTCTCCTTCAAAGGTCTCAAGTCCCTTCTTTTGTTCCAGTTCAAGAAGCGAAAGCGCTTTAAAGAGTGCAACCGATCCGTCAGACAACACCACTTCAAGTTCCTCTACATACTTGCGGGTCTTGCCGTATTCAAGTGTCCGCTCACCACCGGAGTCGTTGTTTATAATTCCGCCCATAGCGCAGATGCTACGAGACGCAGGGTATGAAGGAAGTATCAAATTCTTCTTGAGTGTTTCTTTTTCAAAATCCCGATAGTACGTACCGGGCTCAGTGACGGCATACCCGTCTCCAACCTCCCATACGCGATTCATGTATTTGGTGAATACCGCAACCACCGAACGGGTGAGAGAGCCACCTGACATACACGTCCCTGCTGAGCGTGCGGTAACGGAGACATCCTCTCCAGCAACTTTAGCTTTACGTACTTCTGTAACAAGTACGGACACATCGTGGGTGTCTTTGGGATACACCACAAGGGACGGCGTCCTCGTAAAGAGACTCGTGTCGCGACTGTACTTCGTGCGCTCTTGCTGACTATCCGTGACGTCACCTTTAAGTGAACTCGCGAGATTATCTTTCAAACTCATACGAGCAGTATAACTTAGTCGTGCTTACCGACGACTTTAAAGTTGATGTGTAAGTTAAAAAGATAGTTCAGTGTTCCGGTCACACAGGCGACCAATATACGAGCGGGTAAGTAGTGGAGGCCGGTGAAGGTAACTAGAAGCGCGACCGCGCTCGTAATAAGAAACGCGCCACCTCCAGCAACTCCTACAAAATACATATACCCGTGATGCACCGGGCGCTCGGTTCCTTTGAATACATGCGCCCTCGCCAGGAAGTAGTTAAGAGAGACCGCGACGATGAACGCAAAGGGTGTGGAGAGGTAGTAGGGAATACCGAAGAACTCGGTCGTCACCCACAACAGCAAAAGATCAAACGCAAACGTGG
>CAZPVV010000036.1:0-5571 GCA_964590505.1 uncultured Candidatus Saccharibacteria bacterium
GTCTATTCCCGGCATTCTTTCAGAAGCCCGCAAGTACAAGCTTTCACTCACCATGGCACATCAGTTCTTGGCTCAGATTGATGAAAAGATAAGAAGTGCGGTGTTTGGAAACGTGGGTTCTATGGCGGTATTTCGTGTGGGTGAAGAGGACGCAGAGTTTTTTGAAAAGCAATTCGCGCCAACGTTTAAAGCACTTGATTTCGTGAACATTGAGAACAGAAATGCGTACGTGCGCCTGCTTTCCCGTGGTGTGCCACAGAAACCATTCAATGTAAGAACCATTGATTTGGTTCCAGGGAACAAGGATCAGATTGATGATCTTCGTCAGCTCTCCTATCTGACGTATGGACGCGACCGAGCAACTATAGAGGGCACTATACGTGCACGGTATTTGTCGTAGTGCGCATGCTAGAGTTAGTACACTAATCTTTTATTTACACGCGTATGCCAAAAGGAGAAGGTTTTCCACCACCACCAACAAGCAAAGCACCCGCAAAGACTGATGACGACGTGCAGGAGTCAGGAGGACCCATTGAGGTGAATGCCAGCGCGTGGACTGGTGGCAAGGAGCACGCTCCGAAAGGTGAATCGTGGTTCAATCGCCTTCGTGATTTGGTACAGAAGGTTGAGAAGGTAAAACAGGGACCACTTGACCTTGATAGTTCTGAAGGCCTACAGCCCCTCACTAAAGAAGAACGTGAACGACACGAAGCAATGCGCGAAGCGGGTGATGTTGAGTTGGTTACCAAACCAATGATCAACCTTGAAGATAAGGACAATCTTACGCCTTGGACGCCGAAGCAAATCAAAGCGTTTGAGAAGGACGAGCAGATGAAAGCAGCACGAGAGGCTGAAGCTCCAGATATGCGTCAGGCACGCCAGGGTATTGAGCTTGCAAAGAGTGCGGGTATTACACGTGAGCGTAACCAAATGCATAGTGCACTTAGTGAGAGGTCTACTGCATACAAGGCATTCTTGCGTAGCGAAGCTGCGTTTAAGAAGATTAAGAAACCAACGGACGAGGAAAAGCTTGCTCATGCAGCCTCTAAGACTGCTTTGCTTGAAGCTGAAGCGAAGCACAAAGCCTCACAGGTGAAGATGTCCACCGCAATGATGGAGTCAGTGCGGGAGCGCCTAACGGCGAAAGGTAAAGACCCTGAGTACATAGAGAAAGCACTTTCCCGCTATCAGGGTATTGTCACGTTCAGTGAAGTGCATCGTTCAAAGGCGCGCATGGAGAACGAAGCACGTCTTGAAGTTGCAGGTGAGAAAAAGAAGAACGTGTTTGAGAAAGTGGGTGGTTGGTACAGGAACCTCAACGAAAAGGTTACCAACTCTCTTACCAAGCAGTTGACCGGTAACAAGATACTTGGGTTTGGTAAAGCACTGTCAGAGCGCGATGCGCAGCGTTGGGCACGTAACGGCGTGCGGGCTGCACGTATTCTTGGGTTTGCGACCGTTGGTGCTGGTGCGGGGCTTCTTGGTGGTATGGGTATTGGCGCTGCACTTGGTATTGCGCTCGGCAAGATTGGAGTCGGTGCACTTAATATTGGTACGGGTGTTGCGGTCGGATACGGAGCGGGTGAAGTGTTTGATAGAACGGTTGGAGGAAAGCGTGAAGCTGCCTTTACCGAGGCACGCCGTTCTGGAGTAACGAGTGTTGAAGATATTGCAGCTCTTGAAGCGGCGCACGCAAAGGGAAGCAAAGAAGCACTTACCGCTTCACGTTTGAAGTATGAACACGGTGCAGCCTTTATTACCGGTGCCGGTATGTCGCTTGGATCAATACTGCAGGTGGTGAATACAGAGAGTATCCGTAACGCGATTGATGCGATTATGGATATTCGTGTAGGAAGCGTGTCGGGCGCCCTGTCTAACGCCGCACACAAAGTTGCTGAAAGAAGTGATGCAACACCTACAGTCGCTGAAACTGCGCCACAGACCTCTGCAATTAATGTTGGCGTGTCTGAAGAAACACGCTTAACCGGTCATAATCTGGGCGGTGAGCCGCCTCCACCAAGTGCGCCTGACACTTCGCCTGAAGTTGCTTCAGCTGCGAGTGCAACAGCGTCAGCTAGCGAATCAGTTGCATCAGTTGAAGGCAATCGCCTTGCAATTTCAGGAAACATAAACAATGCAGATAGGCTTGTTGGACACTTTGGCGTCCAGATGCAGGAACAGTTTGAAGGGAAGGATGCACCGAAGTCAGTGAAGTCGTTATTTGAAATGTTGAAGACAGAAGAGGGTGCATCACTTCTTCGTGGAGAGGACCAAGCGACACTCAAACTAAGACTTCAAATGCCTAATGGTGAAAGTGCGGTTATGCAACCTGGAGACTCGCTTAGTCTAAATGCGAAGGGTGAGATTGTGTTTGAACGCCCTGGGCATCCTGAACTCACGCAAACACTCATTGACGCAAATGGTGAAGTACACGAAGCCAAAGGGTTCCAGATGAGTGGAGGAGCTGTTACTGAGACTGTATCCGCTCCTGAGGTTACAAAGCCAAGTGCGCCTGTTGAAGCTTCTGTACCGGCCGAGCCAGCTACATCGGTTGCTGTTGAGACTGCTCCAGTAGCTTCTGTTGAGCAGACACCTGCTCCTGAAGTAGCTCAGTCCACTCCCGAGGCTGCGCCTGCGCAACCTATTCCTCCTGTAGAGCAGGCACCCGCTCCAATGCAGCCTGTACCACCCGTTGAACAAGCACCAGTTCCCGAACCTGTTACTGAGACACCACCTACTCCTGAGGTTGCACCTGTTGCTGAGCAAGCAATACCTCAGGCAGTAGAGGGGGCTCCGTTTGTTAGTGAGGCTGGTGTCACCATTGATCCAAAAGCACCTCATATTTATGGAGACGAAAACGGCAACGTCTTCGCATATGGTGGCAGAGACGAAGTTGGTGTTGCGTCATTGATAAGTGACGCGCAAGAGCACGCAGTACGTGAGAACGTCACTGTTTGGATTGATGAGTCATACAATGATGCGCTTGGTATGCGTGTCACTCGCGCTCAAGGCTTCGCTCCCGACGGAAGAGGGGGTGTCGCAATGGTGATTTCATCAGATCCGAAATATAGTATTCCCCCAACTAAATTTACTAAGATCATTAAATAGCCACCATGACTACACTCCCAATCCAAAGTCTGCTTGATGCACTGAAGGTCGCTGAGCTTCCTGCTCAAGAACAAGAGGAACTCATGCTTGAGCTTCAAGAAACAGTGTTTGAGGGCACCATGGCGCGCTTAGTTGAGCGCATGGATGACGCCACCGCTGAAGCGTTCGGCGCTCTTGTTGAAAAAGATAGCTCTGAAGAGGAGGTCCAGGCCTTCTTGGCCGAGCGGGTGCCTGGATATAGTGCAGTTGTGGAAGAAGTTATTAAGGATTTGACGGATGATATACTTTCCGTGAATACACAGTAACCATTGTCTATGAACGTAACCGCCACAGGAATTGCCGTAGCGCTCGCAGTCATCGTAGCTTTAATGCTCCTTGTCTTCGGGCCAGCAGTCTTTAATCCCTTTATGAGTCAAGCTCCGTCACAAGAGTCTATTCTTCCAACTGACATGAATGCATCAGAAGGCGCAATGCCGATCCCAGACGTACTACCAACAGAACTAACAGCAAGTGACGAAGTCGTTGGAACAGGAGCAGAAGCAAAGGCAGGAGACACCGTCTCAGTCCTATACACCGGTATGCTCCCAGACGGTAGCGTGTTTGACGCTTCGGTCCGTCACGGAAACGAGCCCTTCACCTTCACTCTTGGTGCAGGAAGCGTTATCCCAGGATGGGACCAGGGCCTTGTTGGTATGAAAGAAGGAGGCAAGCGTCGTCTCATCATTCCACCTGCAATGGCGTATGGAGACAAAGACCTTGGGGTCATTCCTCCAAACTCAACTCTTATATTTGATGTTGAGTTGTTGAAGGTTGGGAACTAGTTCAAGAGTATATAAAAGAAGATCGCCGGAGACCTGAGGGCCTCCGGCGATCGCGTTTCCATTACGAAACGCTTGGTATCAGTAGAGTGCCCTACTGGAAGGGCGGGGGCGGCGGGGGCGGCGGAGCGCTGGCGTTCCGACGCGGGGGCTGAGGAGCGCTGACCGGATCGGTAGCGGCAGGCAAACGAGCCTGACCGCGGCCGTAGACCGGGGCAATGACGATGCCCGGAAGGGCTCCGTCTTGCGTTTGCGCGATGTAGGTGAAGCCAGCCATGCAGATGGCGTTGGCCAGCTTCTTCTGCACCTCGGCCCGATCCATCCCGGCGAAGACGCCAGACCCAAGACCGGCACCAGCGCCGTACTTGAAGTAGTCGAAGGCGTTGACGCCGGGGAACCCGAGAAGGGCGCCGGCAGCGAGGCCGAGACCGTTCAGCACCGCCGACTCGATGCCCATTTGGGCGATCGTCCGCATGCTGCTGGGCAGCTGATCAGCGGACTGAGTGCGGCACGACCGGTCGAGGTAGAGCACCTGTTGACGCTCCACCTCCGACCAGCGCGCTGGCATCGAGTTCTCGACGCCGGGCAGGCCACCGGGGTAGCGGTAGACGACGTAGTCCACGCGCTCTTCCTGAGGCTTGGGAGCCTCCTGGCGGGCGTTGCTCATGGTGCCGCAAGCGGCAGTCCCGAGCAACATGACCAGGGCGGCAAGGCCCATGGCCATCTTTTGCAGGGTGTTCATGGTTGTATCTCCACTCCTGGTTGATGTGACGAAGCCCTATTTCTATACTGATACGCGAAAAGGACTTTCAACGAAACACTACCACACAACATACCTCTCTGTCAAGCCCCAAACAGGGCCTCGTTCCTTGCTTTTAGAAGGTGCTGACGCTAGGTTAAAGAGGTGGAATCATTCTCCTTTTCAATTGAAACGCGTGACGGCAAGGCCCGCACCGGTACACTTACAACCCCGCACGGCGTCATTGCGACACCTACGTTTGTTCCTGTTGGAACTAAAGCTGGAGTGAAAGGTATCTTGCCTGAACAGCTTGCTCAACTTGGCGCACAAGTGGTGCTCGCCAATACGTATCACCTCTATTTGCAGCCAGGAGAAGACGTTGTGAAGCAGGCAGGCGGGCTCGGAGCGTTTATGGGTTGGAACGGACCCACCATGACTGACTCAGGAGGCTTTCAAGTGTTCTCGCTTGGTGCCGCGTTCGGCCGCACCATCACCAAGATTGCAACGGGCGAAGAAATGACCCGTGAACAGGGCGTTGCGGTGTATGACGAAGATGTGCAGACTAAACATGGCCAGCTCGCCATCATTGATGAGGAGGGCGTTACTTTCACCTCACACCTTGATGGCTCACTCCACCGCTTTACGCCCGAACGTTCCGTTGAAATACAGCACGCACTTGGCGCTGATATGTTTTTTGCGTTTGACGAGTGCACGGGACCAACTGAGCCGTATGCATATCAGCGAGAAGCTATGGAGCGTACGCATCGCTGGGCCGCACGTTCACTCTCTGCGCACCGTCAAAATCTAAACGCGCGGAGCCAAGCAATATTCGGCATCGTGCAGGGAGGCAGACACGAGGATCTGCGGACCGAGAGCGCGAAGGAAATTGCATCCATGGAGTTTGAT
>CAZPVV010000037.1:0-5474 GCA_964590505.1 uncultured Candidatus Saccharibacteria bacterium
GAAGGGTCTTCAAGTCTTCTCAGACGGCGCAAAGAAAGCTGACTGGGACGTTGGTCTTGCTATTGATGCCGTGAAGCTCGCACCAAAGCTTGATACCGTTATCCTCGCAACAGGTGACGGCGACTTCGTACCACTCATTGAATACTTGGATATGAACGAAGGATGTCAGGTGGAAGTTATTTCATTTGGCCGTTCCTCTTCACAGAAACTTAAGGAGGCTGCACATGCATTTACCGACATGTGTGACGATCCGAAGCGATACCTCATTGGTGGTCGCGGATAAGTTACACAGCTTCGTGCACGCATACGTGCGCTAACCAGTTATAATCCGTATACACGGATTGCATGAGCACGAACCCTACAACAGACGCACCCGAAGAATTGACTGATGCGAGTCGCTACATGCGCACGTTCGCAAAGGACATGGCGCAGGCGCAAGGAAAACCAATTCCGGTAGCAACACCTAAACCGGTAGCACCACAAGCGGAAGAACCGAAGACAGAAACTTCGGATGGAGTAACACTGCCACAGGTTGATGAGTCTCTCATCACACAATCGGGTCTGCGGCGCGATGGGGAAGAGACTCTTGATCTCAACGATTCTCCAACTGGAGGATCGGTGTCAGTATTTGAGCAAAAGGAACCGGTTCCCGCTCTTGCACCTTCCCCCGCTCCACCACCTCCTCCTCCTTCCCAGATGTCTATGACTGGTTCTTCTGCGGCACCTTCGCGCGACTCCATTCTGGCGCGCCTCAAAGAGCGTGCTGGTTCTCGCGCTGATGTACCTGTTGCAACGCCCGCACCGCGTCCTGAATTTGTTGCACCGGCTCCGGAAGTTCCTCGTATGCCGCCCGTTGCACGAGACCCGCGACCAGCCCCACCTCCCGCACCTAAGGCTCCTGAGCCTGAAAAGGCTGAACGTTTCCATAGCTACTCAACAGACTTCTCGGGACGTATTGATACCAAGGGCGCTTCAGCGTTTTCAATACTTGCCGCGCAATCTGACAGCAAGCCCCGGGAGGTGGTGCGCACACGCACCGTTGAGAAGTCAGGCATCAAACCAATGACGGTGTTGGCTATCGTGTTTTCTCTCCTTACCGTTGGTGTCGTGGGTGCAACTGCGTACTTTGGACTAACCCGAACACCAGACGTGCTCGTCACTGAAGGAGTACCATCTCTTATTTCAGCAGACGAGACCAAAGAACTTGAAGGCGTGTCTGGTGGTGATTTCATGCGGGCACTCAGCGACACAGCAAACGAGCCTCTCGTAACGGGAAACGTGCTCGTGACATACATCGCTTCCGCAAGTTCAACACCAAAAGGTTTGCCGTTTAACATACCGCAACCAGGAGGCACACTCATCAAAGCACTTCCGCTCTTTGCGCCTGACATTCTGGTGCGCAATGTGCGCCCCGAGAGTACGGTGGGAATAGTGCATGCAGGAGAGGAGACCCGTCCATTCTTTATCTTTAAGGTCGCGTCCTTTGAACGCACGTTTGCTGGCATGCTCGCATGGGAAGCAAACATGCAGGGTGCACTTGATACGCTGTATCCGCCGTACCCTGTAACCGTCATTGAAACGCTTCCACAAGCAACCACAACTGCGCCTAGCTTTGTACCAACAGGCTTTGTGGATGCAGTGGTGCGCAACTACGATGTCCGCATTCTGCGAGATGTAAATGGAAAGAGCCTCATGCTCTATGGATACAAAGACAAAGAGACACTCATACTTGCGCGTGACGAGGCCGCATTCATTGAACTTGTGGGTCGCTTGAACGCATCAGGGAAGTAGTCGTCATGAGTGTGGTACAGTCTTCCACATGATTGATACACAAAATTTTAAGGCTCTTCTGGAGAGTCAGAAGGCAACACTTGAAGCAGAGCTTGCGACCATCGGACGCAGAAACCCTTCTAACCCAAACGATTGGGAAGCGGTACCGCAAGCAACGGGGCAGGAGTCAGACCTACATGATGCAGCTGACCTCATTGAGGGATTTGAGGAGAACGCTGCTATTCTAAACGACCTTGAGGTCCGCTATAACGATGTACTTGCCGCCCTCGCTCGTATTGAGGCAGGAACATACGGCGTGTGTGAAGTGTCTGGAGAGGAGATTGAGGAGGATCGTCTAAACGCGGACCCTGCAGCCAAGACGTGTATGGCGCACTTGGGTTAGTACCAACTACGTAAAAGAGAAAAGCACCTCGTCTGAGGTGCTTTTCTTATTTGGCGAATGGGTTCTTCGCTCCGCGTACTTCAAAGTGGAGATGGTTTCCGGTTGATTTACCGGTGTTACCCACGTATCCAAGGAGCGCTCCCTTCTCAACCGCCCCTCCACCAGTTGCAACGGATGACATGTGCGCATACAGCGTCTGTGTACCATTTGCGTGCTTCACCACAACGTACTTTCCATATCCTCCGTTGTATCCGTCACCCTTCGCAACAATTACGGTACCTCCTGCGGCTGCATAGATAGGTGTTCCTGAAGGAGCTCCAATATCAACACCGTTATAGCCGTGAAGTCCTTGTGTGAGACGACCTCCTGGAAGGGGATTGCCAAAGAATCCAGAAATTGCAGGAAGTGCTTTGGCTGCCGCCCCTGTTGCTTTCTTTGCTGCTGGTTTCTTTGCCACAACAGTCTTTGGAAGCTCGCCACCAGGAATAATAAGCACCGTTCCTTCGGTAAGCCCCTCGCCGACATTCAAACCATTATAGGCTGCAATGTCGTCTGTCTCACCTGAGTATTTCTTTGCAATGCCAGCAAGTGTGTCTCCTGGCCTAACCTTGTATTGAATACCTGAGACCGGAAGGATAATGAGGTCCATGCCGGGCTTAATGAGCTTAGCGTCGGAAAGGCTGTTTGCCCAAAGGACCGTGTTCATTGAGACACCGTGTGTGGAGGCGATGGCTGAAAGTGAGTCTCCCTCCTTAACGGTATAGGTACTAATAGCGCCCCGGGTAGGGCGATTCTCTACATATGCAGCACTTCCGCCAGGGCCTGTGTTGGCCATAAGGGCGGTTCCTTCAGTTGTAGCAATATCAATCCCTCCTTTCGCAGGGTTTGGGTCCGTATTAATAGCAGCTTGCAGGAGATCAAGCTCAGCATCATGGATGACATGGGAGTCACCCTCTGCTGCGCGGGTTATGGAAAAAGGCCAGAAGGCATCTACGCGAGATGCCATCGAGAGGAAGATTACGCCAGTTGCGGTTAGGGCAACGGTGACGAAACTAAAAACCCAGTATGCATTCCGATGACCTGGTGTTGGCATTGAATCGGAAGGTTTATGTGGATGCAAAATAGCGTAGGAAGGGAACTGCAGAGCTTCTTTCGTGTACAAAATATGGCGAACCTAAGCCATATTCTTTCATTCATCCGTATCAGGCGACTAGGGAAGTATACCCCCTTAAAGGGGGCGGTCAACGCTTGACATGAAGAACTGTTGAAAGCGGATTAGGACCCATTTTAGAGTTGTTGGAAAGGGTTCACCAGGCCTTCACTAGGGATATGTTGCAATGGAGCGGTATAGTGTGTGTCGTGACTTACCTTGATGGACTCAACGAGAAGCAAAAGGAGGCGGTTCTCGCCATCAATGGTCCTATTTCAGTATTAGCAGGAGCAGGCTCGGGCAAAACCAGAGTCCTTACAACTCGCATATACCACCTCATTCGCGAGGGAGTGCTCCCCGAGAACATTCTTGCCGTTACCTTCACCAACAAGGCGGCTCGTGAGATGAAAGAACGGCTTCGGCTACGCCTTGAGGGGGAGGGCATGCCCTTTGTGGCCACGTTCCATGGACTTGGGCGTGAAATTCTTGAGGCATACGGCCGGCCCATGGATATTCCCCGGTACTTCACCATCTTTGATCGCGATGATTCTGAGCGTGCGGTAAAGGAAGCGCTGAAAGCACTCGATGTGGACCCGAAAGAGGTGCCGCCGCGCGCCATACTCGGGCGCATCTCAAAAGCAAAAGGGGAAGGGCAGACCTTAGAGGTGTTTCGTGACAAACATTCACGCGAAAGTTTTAGAAGTCGCATTGCGTCAGAGGTATGGTCCCGATACAACGACACGTTGAAGAGAGAGAAGGCACTTGATTTTGATGATTTGATTTTGCTTCCCGTATTACTTCTTGAACAACATGCTGAGGTGCGCGCACTCGTTCAGAATCGTTTCCACTACATACACATTGATGAGTTTCAGGATACGAACGAACTGCAAGGACGGCTTGCGAAATTACTGACAGGGGAGCGCAGGAACTTATTTGTTGTGGGAGACATCGATCAAACGATATACACCTGGCGGGGCGCAACGATTGATAACTTGCTTGCGTTTGATGAAGCGTATCCAAATGCAAAAACCATTGTGCTTGAACACAACTACCGCTCAAGCAAAACTATTGTTGAGGCAGCCAATGCAATCATTGAGAAGAACAAAAATCGCAAAGAGAAACGTTCGGTCACCGAAAACGCATATGGTGATCAGATTCAGCTCTTTGTTGCAGACTCTTCTGACAACGAGGCAGTGTGGATCGCACGAGAAGCAAGAAGGAGAGTTGAGAGTGGTATTGCTCCTGAAGAGATTGCCGTGCTGTTTCGCACCAACTTCCAGTCACGCGCTATTGAGGAAGCGTTTCTCAAAGCGGGCGTTCCATACAAACTTCTTGGAACTCGTTTCTACGACCGCAAAGAAGTGAAAGACATTCTGTCGTGGACTAGGCTTGCTCTTGATCCCACTCGTGAGAGTGACCGCATGCGCGCAGTACAAACTCCGAGTCGTGGTATTGGAAAGGTAACGCTTGGAAAGCTACTCGCAGGGAAGCGCGAAGAGCTACGACCTGGAGAAAAGGCCAAGGTAGAGGCTTTTGAAGGGATTGTAGAAGGACTGCACTCATTTATGCACGGCACTCCGCCGTCAGTATGTGTGCGCACGGTTATTAAGCGTAGTGGAATGGAGGACCTGTATATGAAGGGAGGGGAGGACGACCAGGAGCGCTTGGAAAACATTAAGGAGCTTGCAACACTTGCAACACGCTACGACCACATGACCGGAGAGGAGGGAGTGTCTGCGTTCTTGGCTGATGCGGCACTTGCCGGAGATCAAGACGAACTTGATAGACCTGACTCTAAGAATAAGAAAGGTGTCACGCTCATGACCGTGCACGCAGCAAAGGGTCTTGAGTTTGATACCGTCTTTGTTACCGGACTTGAGGAGGGACTCTTCCCACACGAAGGCATGGGGGATGAGACGCGCGATGAGGAAGAGGAGCGCAGACTGTTTTATGTTGCGATGACGCGCGCAAAGCACACCCTCATTCTCACCATGGCGCGCGTGCGTCGTATCTACGGAACCGATTACTTGCAAGAGCCGTCTCAATTCTTGCACGATATAGATCCCGCACTTATGACACACACGAGTGCGTATGGAGACGATGACGGGTTTATCATAGACGCATGATGCATCCTTCTGCGAAGAAAGGTTT
>CAZPVV010000038.1:0-5364 GCA_964590505.1 uncultured Candidatus Saccharibacteria bacterium
TTAAATTGACCGGTACTGCCTAGTAGGGTAGAGTGCTCAGGTACGGACCGAAGACAGCAGGCAAACATTAAGCCCTGCCGAGGAACGAGTCTCCAGCAATGGAGGCTCGACTATCTCCTCGCAACGGTCCCCACTAAGGGGACTTTGCCCGTTTCGTACACAAACAAACCAATTATGGCTATTACCAAAGCAAAGAAAGTGGATATCGTTGGCAAGGTTGCTGACTCTCTTAAAGACGCCGTATCGGTAGTCTTCGTACACTTCAAGGGTCTAACGGTTGCAGACACGTCTGCAATGCGAAAGGCACTTAAGGGCGAGGGCGTTGGATACTACGTTGCTAAGAAGACGCTTCTGAAGCGTGCATTGGCTGATCGCGGATACGAAGGAACACTCCCTGAACTTGGTGGCGAAATCGCCATCGCGTGGAGCAACACTGACGCAACTGCAGCAGCTCGTGGCGTATATGAACACGGCAAGAAGCACAAAGACGCACTCGCTATTGTGGGTGGTGTGTTTGAAAATGCATACCTTGATGCTCATGCAATGAATGCGATTGCAACCATTCCTCCGATTCCGGTGCTTCGCGGTATGTTCGTCAACGTTATTAACAGCCCTATCCAGGGACTTGTTATTGCGCTTGATCAGATCCGCTCTAAGAAGGCTTAACAACAACTACTATGTCTGATGAAGTAACAAACGATGCAGTTGAAGCAGCTCCTGAGGAAACTCCGGTAGCTCCCGAAGCTGCAGCTCCTGCTCCCGTAGCAGAAGTAGCTTCTGCCCCTGAGGCAGAGGTAGAGGTTCCTGCAAAGTTCAAGAAGATCGTTGAGGAAGTAGAAGCAATGACCGTTCTTGAGCTTTCAGAGCTCGTGAAGGTATTTGAGAAGAAGTTCGGCGTATCTGCTTCAGCTGTTGCTGTAGCGGGTCCTGCAGCAGCTGCAGGAGCTGATGAGGGCAAGAGCACGATGAGTGTTGAGCTTTCTGACGCAGGTGCAAACAAGATCTCCGTTATTAAGGCTGTTAAGGAGGCACTTGGCCTTGGTCTTAAGGAAGCAAAGGATCTCGTTGATGGCGTACCATCTATGCTTAAGGAGAACCTTGGCAAGGACGACGCTGAAGCACTTAAGGCAAAGATTGAAGAGGCAGGAGGAAAGGTTACCTTTAAGTAACTTACTGATTGTTGAAGAAAAAGCGCCCAAACGGGCGCTTTTTCTGTTCTTGAGAATGAACGAATAATTAAGCAAATAAGAAGTCTCTAAATACCGCGCAACCAAAAGGTTTGACGCTGTGTGGATATCTTGCTCAAAATAGGGCAAATATGTATAATGTGATCATAACCACGAAAGCTTCCCTGCAGAGGTTCCGTCCTCTGTGGGGAGTTTTCATTTCTTAGCTCTATTTTTGATCGCAGCAACTTCCTCCTTCGTTAAAAGTCGAGCTATCTTATGTGCTACTTCAGGTAGAAAGACTATCTTTGCTTTACTTCTCGTTAATAGGGAGGAGCACGTAGACTTGCGAGGGCTTAAAATTGAGTCTAGAGAATCGCGCTCCAGCAGAAAATTAACTAGACAAGCGAAATCCCCGTCGCTTGTAACGAGCACTGCCTTCGAACACTTTTTCTCATAGAAGTCAGAAGTGGCTTGAAGAATTAATTCTCCGTCACAATTTCCCTTTATTCCGTCCTTATTGGGAACCGTCGGTTTGAATATAAGTGTGAATCCTTGCTCCTGAAGTCTACGGTAACGGTCCTCATTTCCGGGCAGGTATCCAATAAAGATGTACGCGATCTTCACTGCATGTCGCTCGGTAAGGTATCGCCTAAGCTTTGCGTACTCAATACGAAAGCCCTCTGACTCAAGCCCTTTGTAAAGGTTCGTATTATCAATATAGGCTGCGTTTACAAGAGGTCTCTGCATACGAACAATTATACCGTTACGTGCGGGTTCTTCCTTGGTGATAATATAAAGTAGTGGAAATACTTGAAGAATTAAATAATTCATCGAGTGAGTTTTCTCGGTTTTTTAGGTTCGCCTCTACCGAGGGAAAGAAGCGCGTGTTTATGGATGTTGCCCGAAAGGCCAGCGCAGACCAGATGAAGATTCTGCAGGGCTAGAGGGAAACTTAAATAGCCAAACATGTAATTACATACAGGACCCGCAAAAGATGCGGGTCCTGTATGTATGTAACGCTATGGCTAGCGTATACTACAGATACAATAGCTGTAAATGTCAAGTAGCTTGCTATTACGCTCTCATAATGAAAAAATCCATCTACATGGACCCACTTTCAAGACTCTTCGGATCGGCCGCACGACTTAAACTTCTTCGCCTATTTCTCTTTAATGAAGAATCAGCATTTCCTCTATCGGACATTGCCTTTCGGACAAAGACACAAAAGGTAGCAGCACGTAAGGAATTGAATGTCCTTATCGCTGCATCAATCGTAAAGAAGAAGAGTGGGCAAGGGAAGGTGTGCTACACCGCAAACAGAAAGTTCCCACACTACGCAGCACTTCAAGAGTTCCTGCGTGCAGCAACAAATCTTAGTGACACGGATCTTGTGCAAACACTTAAGAAGGCAGGAAGCCTACGACTCGTCGTGCTCTCCGGACTATTCTCCGGCGCCATTGAAACAAAGATTGACTTGCTTGTTGTCGGTGACCGTCTTGAAGACAAACCACTTGAAGCTGCGGTGCGTACGCTTGAAGCAGAGCTTGGAAGGGAACTCCGCTTTGCTGCTTTTTCAACAGAAGACTTCCGTTACCGCCAAGGCGTTTATGATCGCCTCATCCGGGACGTCCTGGATTACCCCAACCGGATCATTTTGGACAAGATAGGACTTAAATAGCGGTATCCACAGAGGCCCCCCAGACGGGCCTTTTGGTTGCTACACTTTAGTGATGCAGGTCTAATCCTGCGTAAGTATTACCAAGCAACCTTAATTACGCTAACGCACACGAATATATGTTCCTCTCTCGCTGGGCGGACGTACTCAACCTCTCATTCCAGAACCTCTTCTACGGTTTGGTTGAATACCTCCCCAATTTACTCATCGCAGTCATCATCTTCGTCGTCGGTTGGTTGATCGGCGCAGGTCTCGGCCGTGTTATCGCACAGGTGGTGAACTCGCTTCGTGTTGACCAGGCGCTTCGCGCCGCAGGCGTCGAGCGTGTTCTCGAGCGCGCAGGGTTCTCCCTCAACTCGGGTGCATTCCTTGGCATGCTCGTGAAGTGGTTCTTCATCCTCGTATTCCTCGTTGCATCGCTCGAGGTGCTTGGCCTTACGCAGGTGACCATGTTCCTCACTGCAGTCGTGCTTGGATACCTTCCACGCGTTATTGTCGCCGTACTTATCCTTCTCGTGGCAGCAGTCATTGCAGAAGCAGCACAGCGCCTCGTGGCAGGTTCAGCTCGCGCAGCAAACCTCAAGTCCGCAAACTTCCTAGGTTCAATGGCTCGTTGGGCTATCTGGATCTTCGCAGTACTCGCAGCTCTTGATCAGCTTGGTGTAACGCCATTCGTTCAGACCCTCTTCACGGGTGTGGTCGTAGCGCTTGCCCTTGCGTTCGGACTCTCATTCGGTCTTGGTGGACAGGCAGCAGCCTCAAAGTTCCTCGAGAGGATGCAGAGCGAGATGAAATAACTTTTATTTCTCTCAACAACAAAAGCGCTCCACTTTGGAGCGCTTTTGTTTTGTATAGATATGAAGAAGTCCCGAGAGGGGACTCCTTCGGGACTCTACGAAATACGCGCAGCGTTACGTATTTCGTCCGGGTGTACCCGGAAAAGATAGGTAACGCCCAAAAGAACGCCGCGGAAGACAAACTCGTTTTCCTCCGCATCAAACCGGAGGCAGCACCCACGCTCAAAGAGGCGCAGGACGGCCTTGGACTCGTCACCGTTCTCCCAGCTGTAGGCTTCTAGCCCACCGCTAAGAAAGCGGTAGCAACCGCTGAGCTCAAACTCAGCGATCAATCGGTTGCTTGCCGTGACTGGCTGTTTCATTGACGTCTCCCCGATTTCCTCCCTTCTTTATCAAGCTTTTAGGCCGATTTGTCAAGAAACAGTCTGTCCCCAGTGTCCCCAGAAGAGGGGACTTGTTGACACCCTATTCCGGCACCTATATACTCCTTCCTACGTGTCTACGAATAGAAAAGAGCACACAAAACGGAGCGGATAGGTCGCAAGACTTATGCATGTAAATGCAACCGCCCCGGGAGGGGTTTTTTTCTTGGAGACACGTGAACTTTGACATACGAATATGCATAGGTAATCAATACCGTGTTCACGCAAGTGAATGCGGTAGAAAATATTGCATTAAATCACTGAAGTTAAAGTGGTGTTCAGGTTTCCGCACAGGAAACATTGAAGGGTGCACGGTGGATGCCTAGACTTATGACAGCGATGAAGGACGCGACTAATCAGCGAAATGCTTCGGGGAGGCGATATGTAGCCATTGATCCGGAGGTATCCGAATGGGGAAACCCAGTCCGTATGGACTACCATCTTATATTTAGGATGGAGCTAACCAGGGGAAGTGAAACATCTCAGTACCCTGAGGAAAAGAAAACAATAGCGAGTTGTTTTCCGTTCGCGCATTATGTTTGTGCGAATGGAAAGCAACTCTCGCGATTCCCCAAGTAGCGGCGAGCGAAACGGGATTAGCCCAAACCAGATACTTCGGTGTCTGGGGTTGTAGGGCAGAAGCGCCGAACTCGTTCGGCAAGAGTTACAAACATTCTTTATAGCGGAAGTTGCTGGGAAGCAACGCCCCAGAGGGTAATGGCCCCGTACGCGAAATATAGAATACTCTTGTGCTTCTGTTCCTGAGTAGTCCGAGACACGAATAGCTCGGATGAATCTGCCGGAACTAACCGGTAAGGCTAAATATGTCATAAGATCGATAGTGAACTAGTACCGTGAGGGAAAGGTGAAAAGAACCCCGAGAGGGGAGTGAAATAGAACTGAAACCGTGTACTTACAAAGGGTTATGGCGGCTTTCGAGACGTCATAGCGTGCCTATTGAAGAATGAGCCTGCGAGTGTAGATATATTGCGTTTGGCTAAGTCCGTAATGGGATGGAGCCGTAGGGAAACCGAGTGTGAATAGCGCGTTTGTAGTATATTTACGACCCGAAGCCAGGTGAGCTTGCCATGAGCAGGGTGAAGTGTGTCGAAAGACACATGGAGGCCCGAACCCGTAGATCGTACAACGTCTTGGGATGACTTGTGGTAAGGAGTGAAAAGCTAATCGAACCTGGTAATAGCTGGTTCTCTCCGAAACATCTTTTGGGATGGCGTCGCGTGCTTCCTCCGGGGGTAGAGCACTGGAAGGGATGAACAGGGAGAAATCTCGTCATTCCTATC
>CAZPVV010000039.1:0-5360 GCA_964590505.1 uncultured Candidatus Saccharibacteria bacterium
GATAGACAAACCGGCGGGCCTGACGCGGACCAATGCCCGGGAAGCGAGCAAAGAGTGAAGCCAGTTCTTCAACGCGATCACCCATACTTAAAATTCAGCACCGAGCTCCCCATACCCACTCTTATCAATAGGCTGGAACGTTGCACGCTTCTCATCAAAGTAGAGTTCAATGGAGCCCGTTGGACCGTTACGGTGCTTCTCAACGAGGATCTCGGCAATGTTTGGCCGGTCACTATCAGGGTTTCGTTTGTCTTCGCGGTGGATGAACATCACCACGTCAGCGTCCTGCTCAATAGAACCTGAGTCACGAAGGTCAGACAATCGGGGCTTTCCTCCCCGCTGTTCAACGGCACGCGAAAGCTGAGAGAGAGCGAGCACGGGAACTTCAAGCTCACGAGCCAATTGTTTTAGAGAACGGGAGATCTCGGTCACTTGTTGCACCATAGAGTCTGATGCTTTGGTTGTAGTTGGAGCCATAAGCTGGAGGTAGTCAACGACAATAAGACCAATGCCGTGCTCACGCTTCAAACGACGCGCAACCGCACGCATGGCAAGAATGTTGTTTGCCGGCTTGTCGTCAATAAAGATAGGGGCTTTAGACAGGTTCTCTAGAGCATCTCTGATGCGACCAAAGTCAGCTTCGTCCCTAACACCCCCCGTGCGCAATTTCCACGAGTTCACATATGACTCGGCAGCCAACATACGGTCAATCAACTGCTCAGAGCTCATTTCAAGCGAGAAGATGCCAACAGGCGTGCCGTGCCTGACCGCGGTGTTGCGGGCAATATCAAGTGCAAGGGACGTCTTACCCATAGAAGGGCGAGCCGCAAGAATCACCAAGTCAGACGGGTGAAGACCCGAGAGCAAGTTATCAAGATCAGGGAATCCCGTAGGTGCTCCACGGATACTACCGTCTTGCTTAGAGAGTGCTTCAATACGCTCCCACGCGCCATCAATCTTGTCTTTAATAGCAACGAACTTGTGTGACGCAGACTTGTCTCCAATGCCGTATATAAGTTTCTCGGCCTGATCAAGTACGCTTGCCGTATCTTGACCGTCGTCGTATGCCTTTTCATTAATCTCGTATGCCGCATCAATGAGTGCACGCATCACGTACTTGCGAGAGACAAGCTCTGCGTAGTGCGCGTAGTTACCTGGGGACGGAGACGCAGACACAAGTTCTGCAATGTATGCGCGTCCACCAACACGCTCGAGTTGCCCTTTGCTCGTTAGTCGCTCTGAGAGGGAGAGAATATCAATTGGCTCACCACGCTCTGACAACTCACGCATGGTCTCAAAAATTGCACGATGCTTCTCTGCATAAAATGACTCACTACGCACAATGTCACCCACATCGTGAATGACATCAGGCTTGAGTAACAGAGACCCAAGGAGTGCACGTTCAGAGTCTAAGCTCTGTGGAGGGATGCGCTGGGTGGGGTCACTCATGAGACCCCATTGTATCAGCGGGCACCCGGACTAAGAAGGGTGCCCGAAGGCCCGTCGTCCACACGATATCCCCGTTCCTCTAGGTGGATACGAATACGGTCCGCATCAATGAAATTCTTTGCCTTGCGAGCGCTGTCTCGCTCAATAACGAGCGTTTGCACGTCCTCTGGGAGCTCGGTAAGGGCGTAGGGGCGGGTGCGCACAGGCGGATGGGTAAGGGAGAGTCCGAGAATAGGATCTACGGCACATATGACGCCCCACACCTCTTTTGCGGAAAGCGCGTCATCTTTGAGACACTCCCATAGAAAAGCGAGTGCTTGAGGAGTTGAAATGTCCTCACGCAGTATCGCCACAATACGTCGGGATGCGTCGGAAGACTGACTTACACCCTTGGCGTCGTCACGTATCTCCTCTGACATCTTCCAAAGGCGAAGGAGTGCTTCCTGAGAAGCCATAAGTGCGTCCCAGGAGAAGGAAAGAGAAGTACGATAGTGTGCTTGCAGGAAGAAGTAGCGAAGCGCGAGTGGATGAATGTCGCGACTGATAATGTCGCTCAGATAGACATCGTTGTTGAGCGACTTTGAAATCTTGTCTCCTCCTACCGAAAGAAACGCATGGTGTATCCAGTAGCGAGCAAGAGGTCTATCGTTTGCCGACTCTGACTGCGCAATCTCGTTGTTGTGATGCACACGCACGTGATCAATACCGCCCGTATGAATATCAATAGTGTCGCCAAGGAGAGCTTTGATCATTGCCGAACACTCAATGTGCCAGCCAGGATTTCCAAAACCCCATGGAGAATCCCATTGCTGAAGGTCGTGTGGCTTCGCGCGACGCCACAGCGCAAAGTCGCCCGGGTTGCGCTTCTCTTCGTTTGTTTTAATTCGGCCCTGGGACGCGAGCGATGCACGGCTGAGCAAGGTCTCTGCGGTTCCGTCCTTTATTACTTCTTCAGGTAGGCCGAGCTTTCCATAGTTAGGGAACGTGCTGATATCAAAATAGAGACCGTCCTTAATGCGATACGTGTGTCCACGCTCTTCAAGTATTTTATTCATTGCGATCTGCTCCTCTATGTATTCCGTTGCTTTAGGGAAGAGAATGTTCTCCGTATCCAGATTAAGTTTCTGAATGTCTTCAATGAAAAGTCCTGCGTATCGTGACGCAATATCTTCAGGGCGTAGCTTCTCGCGTGTTGCACCTACGGCCATCTTGTCTTCGCCTTCTTCGGCGTCGCCAACCAAGTGTCCAACGTCGGTGATGTTAATGACGCGACGCACATGGAGGCCTGACTCGAGAAGCGTACGGGCGATAAGGTCGGAGAAGACGTAGGAGCGGAGGTTTCCAATGTGTGCAGGGCCATACACCGTTGGTCCACACGAATACATGTGTACGACACCTGCTTTGAGGGGCGCAAAACTCTCACGCTTTCCGGAGAGTGTGTTGGTGAAATAAATGGGGGCGAGGTTCGGAGCCTCTTTCTTAGACGTAAATGGCCACATGCACACACGATACCATCCCTAGAGCCACCGTTTAAGGCGGAAGAAGAGGTATACCAGAGAGGAACAGACAATCATAAAGAGGAGGATAAAGACAAAACCAAATGGGTGATGTGCCACGGGAAGAAACGCTGGCTCAATGTTCATACCAAATATACCGGCCAACAGTACAGGAGGGAACGTAATGAACGTCATCATGGTGAGCGTTTTCATCACTTCGTTTTGGGTCGCGTTTAGCAGGGAATCGTTGGTCTGTCGCAGCTCAAACGCAACGGCCTTATAGGATGACACCAGTGCGGCAACGTGGTTACGCTGAGCCCCTATGTGTGCGGCAATGGGTTTAAAGGCTTTACTAAAGAATGCGGGTGCCTCAAGTTCGCGCAGGAATATATCCAATGACTCCTCGTGGCGATGGAGTGCGGTATCAAAACGAAGAAGCACGCGGTTGGCTTCAGAGATACTCTTGAGCGACTGACGCTCGCGTCCTGAAAAGATGTCGCGCTCAATACGCTCCAACATGCTCGCGATGTGCTCTGACTCCTGGCGAATGGCGCCATAGAGCCTACGCATCACGCGCTCAAGTAAAAGACTGGTGTTGGTCTCGTGGGACGAGATACCAATGAGTTCTTCTGCCTCAAATACTTTATGGAGGTTATGAATGGACTCAATAACTTCGTAGCGGGCGGTAATGAGGAAGTTTTTTCCCACAATGAAATCAATCTCTTGGTTACGAGCACCACCGGTTGCTTCCGCCGTGGGGAAGTGCAGAATCATGTACACATACGTGGGGAACGTAACGACGATGGGGTAAGGGGTGGGACTGATGATCTCTTCTTCAATACGCGCATCAATAGAAAACTCACTCATGATCTCCTGCAGTTCCTCTGCTGTTGGAGACTCCATATCTACCCACGTGACTTTTCCACGGGCATGTCGAGTGATCATATGCAAAAAGTATAACAGTCACATGTCATGTTCGTGCGTGTGTGCACAGGTGCGTGATACACTTTCATTCATGGATGAGGAACAGAGTGGTGCGCGCTTCGGTCGGACCGCAAAACTTGCGGCTTCATTTGCACTCGTACTCGTCATAGGGTTTGCAGGAGGTATTGCGGTTGGTGCATCAAGTTCCTCACGTGTCTTCTCGGCACTCTCCCTCTTTGATGGACTTTCAGCAACCCCTGATCAATCGGTTGATCTTGGGGACTTTTGGAAGGCGTGGAATGTGCTCAACGAACGATTCGTAGACGCACACGCCTCAAGCACGAAGCCAACAGGGCAGGAGCGCATATGGGGAGCTATTCAGGGCCTTGCGGGCGCGTATGGCGACCCGTATACCGTGTTTATGCCGCCTGAAGAGGCAAAACTCTTCCATGATGACATTGCCGGAAACTTTGAAGGGGTTGGAATGGAACTTGGTAGTGGAGTTGGAGGCGTGCTCACGGTCATCGCACCACTTAAAGGCACGCCCGCAGATAAGGCAGGAATTTTGACGGGAGACGAGATTATTGCGATAGATGACCGTCCTACTGACGGTATGACGCCCGAGGAAGCGGTGAAGCTTATCCGTGGTCCAAAAGGAACGACCGTTACGTTCCGCATGTTGCGCGCGGGAGAACCCCGCACTATTCCTGTTGTGCGTGCGGTGATTGATGTTCCAACAATTGAAACCGCTCTTAAGGATGGCGTGTTCACTATCTCCTTCTACTCATTCACCGCAAACTCAGCCGAGAAGTTTAAAGAAGCAATTACCGAGTTCCGTAATTCGGGCACCAACAAACTCATCATTGATCTTCGTGGAAACCCTGGTGGCTATCTTGATTCAGCTGTATCAATTGCCAGCATGTTCCTTCCCAAAGGTGCCGTTATTGTTACCGAGGACTACAAGGGACACAAAGAGAACTTGGTGCACCGCAGTCTTGGGTATGGTGGTATTCCGGAAAACACACAGACCGTTATTTTGATAAACAAGGGTTCAGCCTCTGCGTCTGAGATTTTGGGTGGTGCACTACAAGACGCTGACGTTGCCACACTTATAGGTACGAACTCCTTTGGTAAGGGTTCTGTACAGGAACTTATTGACCTTGGTGGCGGGTCACTCAAGATGACCATTGCACGCTGGCTGACGCCATCAGGACGCTCCATCTCTGACGGCGGACTCACTCCTGATATTAGTGTTGAGCGCACCGAAGAGGACTACAAGGCAAACAAAGACCCTCAGATGGATAGGGCGGTGGAGTTTTTGAAGAGTGGCATATAAAGAAAAACGGCGCTCTATGGAGCGCCGTTTCTGTAGATGAGTCGCCGAGGCAACTGGGTTAGGTTGCGGGCAACGTTTTGATCACTTCGCAGTGATAGGCGTGGCCGGCCTGCTCGATTCCAAAGCAGCTGTCCGGGAGCACGGTCGCGTTGCCG
>CAZPVV010000040.1:0-5210 GCA_964590505.1 uncultured Candidatus Saccharibacteria bacterium
CCTTGCGCTACAACGAACTTGAATCCAACGTACACACTCGCGAGAACCAGAATGATTGACCCAAGTTCAACTACAGCCTTTAGAATTGCGTTCAAAAGATCGGGTAGTGAGTTGATGTCTTTGAGAGGGTTTTGAAGACCACCACCAGATCCAATACCTGTCCCGTCAGAAGTGTTTGGAAGACCAGTACCATCGGATGTGTTGGGCAACCCTGTCCCGTCAGAAGTGTTTGGAAGACCAGCACCATCGGGCGCAGCGAGTACAACAACCGGCCCACCAACCAAAACCATGAGTGCAAGAAGAGAGATAGAGAATTTCATAAAATTATAGTGCGGCATCTAGTGCCTGATCTGCCGTAAAGAGTGCGTCACGCACACTTTTACGACCCGTGGTTATATTCCCTATCATAGTGCTGAATATGGTGTCGATTGTTTTTGGTGCTGGGGATAGCCAACCGCCTGCAACGAGCGCTTCAGGGAAGAATATAGGACCATACGCGTCGTCCGCCTGTGCCTTGAGCGCACTGCGAAGCGCCGGCGCCATGCCCAGATAGCCTGCAAAATTTGGCGCTACATCTTTGCCGGCAATCGCCATCGCGGTTTGGAACGCGCCTGACGTGTTCTTTGACGCCTTTGGTATCGCAAACACATACCCAAGTCCATACGTCACCCGTTTATCAGATGTTTCAGGCTGAGGCATGCGCGCCATATCAAAGTTGAGGTTTGGATTCCCCGCTGAAAGAAGTGCACGCTCAGACGCAAAGCCTGGGTAGAGCGCAACGTCGCCTGCAAGAAATGCCTGGCGCGCTTGTGGCATAGAACGATTCCAGGAATACACGGTCTTCGTAGGGTTTGCAAACTGCGTATAGAAGTTAAGTGCGGACTCTGCGGGTGTTACACCAAACGATCCGGCCGAGGGAGCCGTTGCAAGGGCCGCGCGCACCCCGGTGTTTGTTGATGTGGTGATAGGTGCGCCTGACTGAAGCAAGAGAAGTGACACCAGCGCCCGTGCGTTCGTCACGTTCTCGTATTCACCAAACGCAACCAAACTCTTCTGCAATGTTTGATCAGGCAGCTTGCGCGTAAGGAGGGCGGAGAGACCCGTCACCGCTTCCCAGGTTGAAGGTGGCTCTGCAATGCCTGCTGACTCAAGCATGGTGCGGTTGTAGTAGAGCACGAGCGGATCAACCACAAACGGCACACCATAGGTTCCCTCACTCGTGAGAAAGTTGTTGAAGATAGGCACGTAACTATCTTTAAAGGTTCGTTCAGGAATTGATTTGAACGGAATGAGCGTAATCTTATTAAGTTGTGACAATAGCTGCTCCTGAGTGATCACAATAAGATCAGGACCGGTCCCTGACGCAATAGCTTCAGCGAGATCGGTCTCAAAGGTCTCAGCGGGTTTTGCTACATAGCGCACACTGCCATACTCCTTGTGCGCACTAATAAGGTCACGTACGCCGTCCTGCATCGCATCAGCTGGCAACGTGCCCCATATCGTTACGTTTCCAACAACCGCCTTTCCGCCCCCGTACCCTGAGAAGTTAGCGAACATAAACAGGCCAACAAACGCAAGAATCGCAAAGACGGCGATCAGAATGATCTGGAACGGGTGAATTTTAGAGAAGTCCATAGAGAAACTATATCAGGGTGCTGTGAACACTATTGAGTAGTGGTGCGGACCAGCACGGAAATCTTTCACTTTATGAAAGCCACCAGTAATGAAAAGGTCTTCGGCCGCGTACTCAGTGATCAAGCGATCAGGGTGCGGGCCAATACCCTCATACGACCCTGCCCAATCAACAACGAGGAGTCTGCCGCCAGGTCGCAGTACACGCTTTATCTCAGCAAGCGCACCTGCTTTGCGGTCTAGTTGAAACAGGGTGTTAGAGAGAATCACTGCGTCCAGTGAATGATCTTTGAGTTTAGTACCACCAAGCTTCTCAAAATCACCCCACAAGGTCTCAATGTTCGTGATGCCTCGTGACTGTGCTTCTGACTTTAGTGATCGCAGGACATCCTCTTGCACATCAATCGCGTACACGCGCCCTTCGCTTCCTACAATAGGAGCCGCGGCAAGTGCGTAGTGTCCTGAACCACTACCTAGGTCTCCCACTTTCATTCCCTCACGAAGACCTAACTGAAGTACGTTTTGTTTTGGATCACAAAATTGCATATAGAGAGTATAGCAAGAGGAGCCACACTCGGTGGCTCCTTGTGCGACTAAACAGCGGAGAACTCGTACGTTCCGCGCATGGAGCGCGTGATCTTAAGAAGTCTGCTTTCCCCCATACTGTTTATGGGAAGGGTAGTTTCCATCATGCGACCAGTGAGCGTCTCCTCTTCAATTTTTGCTTCTGGGTTCGCGTAGTTTAGTTGATCCTCGCGCGCAAGGGCATTGAGGAGCCTAATTGTTTCCTCAAACTCTGCACGATCCTGGGCTTCGTATAGTTTCCCGAAAAGTTGCCACGCACGGTCCGAGAGCGTTCGTTTCAAAACCTGAATGACTTCGTTCTCTTCGTGCGCTTCAAGTTTTACACTTACTTCGGCCTGATTATCGTTTGCAGCCTCAAGAGGAGTTTGATTTGCTTTGTACGGAATGCTTTCTGGATTCATAACTGTTTGTTACAGCGCAACCATGGACGCAATGGAGTCCCCTTCGCGCATTTTCATAATACGCACACCCTGCGTTGCACGAGAGAGTGTTGGAATCTCACCCGTTGAACAGCGGATAACCTGCCCTTTCTTTGAAATCACCACAATTTCCTCCTCCTTGGTTTCTTCTCCCTGAAGCACCTTAGCGCCAATGATTTCTCCGGTCTTCGCAGTCACCTCCGCAGTCTTAATGCCCGAGCCACCACGACCCTGCACTTTGTATTCAGACATGTTGGTCTGCTTGCCGTATCCCTTGTTCATAATCACGAGCAGTGTGGCGTTCTTGTCCGCAGCTGACACCACTTCAGCAGACACGACCCGATCTCCCTTCTTTACAGTCATGCCCTTCACACCCGCTGCCGTGCGACCCATAGCGCGCGTTTCTGCTTCGTCAAAACGAATACTCTGACCAAGTGCGGTCACAATAGAGATGCTGTCACCTTCGCTTGCAAGGTGCGCGGACACGAGTTTATCTGAGCCTTTAAGAGAGATGGCGATGATGCCGGAGCGACGTACGTCTGAGAAGTTCTTTGCAGCAACTTTCTTCACCACGCCTTCGTTGGTTACAAAGAATACCGATAGTGCTTCTTGTGCTGCCCCCTTAGGCACTGCGAGCACACTCGTCACCTTCTCCTCAGACGCCAACTGCAGGAAGTTCATGATGCTCTTACCTTTGGTTGCTCGCCTGCCTTCAGGAATTTCATACATCTTGAGCTGGTATGCCTTGCCGTAGTCAGTGAAGAACAGAAGTTCTGAGTGTGCGCTTGCAACGAGGAAGTGGGTCACCACATCTTCTTCCTTGGTAGACATATCAATGACGCCCACGCCACCACGCTTCTGTACTTTGTATTCTGCAGGGTTCGTACGCTTCACGTAGCCGCCAGCGGTAATCACGAGCACGGACTCATCGTCAGGCACCAAATCTTCTACTGAAATATTCTTCACGCCACCTTTCACAATCTTGGTGCGACGGTCGTCTCCATACTTCTCTCGGATATCAACCAACTCACTACGCACCACGGCCAGAATGCTCTTCTTGGTTGAGAGAATCTTCTTGAGGCTTGCGATAAGTGCTTGTACTTCCTTGAGCTCGTCTTCAATCTTCTTTCGTTCAAGACCAGAGAGCTTCTGGAGGCGCATATCAAGAATGGCTTGCGCTTGGATAGGAGAGAAGTTGAACTTCTTCTGCATTGCAAGAGATGCGTCGGGAGCATCCTTTGATTTCTTGATGATCGCGATAATTTCATCAATGTGATCAAGGGCTTTGGAAAGACCGAGCAAGATGTGCTCACGCTCTTCTGCTTTGCGCAGGTCGTACTGGGTACGACGCTCAACCACAACCAGACGGTGCGCAATAAACTCTTCAAGCATACCCTTGAGTGAGAGGGTCTGCGGAACACCGTCCACAAGTGCGAGCATGTTGTAGTGGAAGGTGCTCTCAAGCTCTGTGTGTTTAAAGAGTGCATTCAATACTTGCTGTGGGTGTGCGGTTCCTTTGAGTTCAACAACCACTCGAATGTCATCCGTTGATTCGTCACGCAAATCTTTAATGCCTTCAAGCTTCTTGTCGCGCACCAGGTCTGCAATACGCGTAATCAAATCCGCCTTGTTCACGCGGTATGGAATGGAAGTAATGATGATGGAGGTTCCCTTCTTTTCCTCTACAATCTCCGCCTCACCACGAACCACCACTCCACCCTTTCCGTTAGTGTATGCGTGCTTGATGTCTGCCTGATTAAACGCGATACCGCCAAGAGGGAAGTCAGGTCCTTTCACATGGGTCAACAAGTCGTCGGTCGTTGCGTCCGGGTCATCAATCAAATGGGTGGTTGCATCCACCACCTCACGAAGGTTGTGTGGAGGAATGTTGGTGGCCATACCAACGGCAATACCAAGTGCACCGTTAAGGAGCAGGTTTGGGGCAGCTGCCGGGAGCACGGTTGGCTCCTGTTTTGACCCGTCAAAGTTTGGTGCCCAGAGCACCGTCTCCTTCTCAAGATCACGCAACATCTCCTCGGCCAGGCGTGACATTTTGGCTTCGGTGTATCGGTATGCAGCAGGCGGATCACCATCAACCGAACCGAAGTTTCCCTGTCCGGTAACCAGGAGGTAGCGGGTGGAGAAATCTTGTGCAAGACGCACCATAGCGTCATACACGGACGCGTCACCATGCGGGTGGTACGAACCGAGCACCTCTCCCACCACCGTTGCCGATTTGCGGAACTTTGCGCTTGGGGTCAGTCCCGTCATGCGCATCGCGTAGAGAATGCGACGATGCACTGGCTTCAAACCGTCCCGTACGTCAGGAAGTGCACGGCTCGTGATAACGGACATTGCGTAGTCAAGGTATGACGAACGCATCTCAGCCGTAATGGACTGATCTATAACACTTGACCCCTCCGGTCGGATATCAACTGAATCTTCTCGCTTAGCCATGAATTATTTAAAACGGAATCACCGTACGGGTATCGTTGTTTTGGTTTGGTGTGTTGATGGTGATAGACGTATCAGTCTCAATGATGGTGAGCGCGGTTGGATCGTTCGCATCAAGGT
>CAZPVV010000041.1:0-5017 GCA_964590505.1 uncultured Candidatus Saccharibacteria bacterium
GACTGAAGGATCTGCACTACTGAAATCATTTGGATCAAACGAAGGTACAGAATCAAGCGCAATAATTTCTCCGGTCTTTGGATCCATGATAATTGCTACCGTCTCGCGGCTTCCGTAGCGAGCGTTCGTCTCCATAAGCACCTGGTCTAGCTTTTCCTGCACCACGGGCTCTATAGAGGTAATGATGTCGCCCTGGCGGGCACTACGCGCGTCAACCACGACACTATCAAGGTTCGCAAAAAGCTCAGCAAAGAAGTTTCCAAAGAGTCCGTCTGCTTTGTGGGTGAGAACGTCATTGTAGTAGCGTTCAAGGCCAAATCGTCCTGCCAGCTCGTTGTCGTTGTCGTATGCAACAAATCCTATGGTTTGAGCAGCTTTAGCGCCTGCTGGATACGTGCGCCAGCGCTCACGCTCTACAATGACTCCAGGAATGTCTTTATCAGAAATGGCGCGCCCAATACTCTCATCAACGCGTCGTGCAATGACTTCGTATGGGTCGTCCGTCTTCCCGGCCGCTTCAAGGAAGGCCGTTTTATCAAGCGGCAGGAGTGCGTTCAGTGTTTCGTAGAGCGCTTCAGGATCTTTGACGCGCTTTGGGTCTATCGCAAGTACAAAACCTGTTGCAAGTGTTGCGGCGGAGAGATGTGAGCCATCCTTGCGGGTGAAATAAATACTCCCACGGTCGTAGAGTTGTTCGCTAGAGCGCACGTATTGGCGCTCAGCACGCAGTGCATACTCCCCTCCATTTACAACTTGTACAAAATACAAACGAATAACAAGAAGAAGCGTAAAGACAAAAATGATGCCGGAGAGAATTCTAAGCTTTACGCGAAACGCCCGACGCATATGCTAGCGGCCTGCGAACGTGACGGTGGATCCGGTGACCTCGGCCACGTAGCGCACAGCTACCGGGGCACCGAGCCCGTACGTACTTGGGTCAGTGCTATTAATGCGCGCAATGGATTCATAATACTTAGCTTCAAGGTCAGCAATTGCGCCTTCCGTCTCGCGAATTTGCGCAACGCCCTGAGTCTGCCAGGTTGCAAAAGAAATAGTGGTTACCACAAGTCCAAGGTATACCGTTGCAAGCAACAGAGCCGAGGCACCAAGGAGTGGAATGAGTCGATCAGACATAGGCTATGTTGTTATGAAAAATAGAACGCTTTGTTTGCTCCCCGTCACCGCGCACAAACACACGAAGCTTTGCACTGCGCGCTCGTGGATTTGCCTCAAGCTCCGCATCACTTGGCACTATTGGCTTGCGATTCCCAAGACTTCCCTTCCCGTCGTACGCCGCATCTCGAAACGCGCTCTTCACAATGCGATCTTCAATACTGTGGAAAGTAATGACCGCGATACGTCCTCCAGCCGGCACCACCTTAAGCGCAGCAGTAAGTCCATCACGTAGTGCACCCAATTCGTCGTTCACCGCAATGCGAAGCGCCTGGAATGTTTTGGTTGCAGGGTGCAGACGACGGTGGTGGTACCAAGCGGGGGTACCTGATTCAACGACGGCTGCTAGTTGTTGGGTTGTGAGAATCTTTCCCTTCTTGCGCTCGCGCACAATTGCTTTCGCGATACCGCGTGCAAAACGTTCTTCACCAAACGTGAAGATTATTTCCGAAAGTGCTTCCTCAGATGAAGAGTTCACGATGTCTGCTGCCGTCTGAGACTCCTCGGGGTTGCCGTAGGTCATGAGAAGAGGCTCGTCAGTACGAAAGGAGAATCCGCGACCACGAGTAAGCTGGAAGCTACTCCAACCAAGGTCAAAGAGCACCTTGTCGGCATGGGTAAGGCCTTTGTCTTCCAGAATGCTTTCTAGGTTACGGAAATTCCCTTCAACCACGTGCACGGTTGGCTTCTGGCTCCTGGTATCGGCGCTCACCACAGTACGAGCTCGCTCTACCGCGTCCTGATCCGCGTCAATACCAACCAGTGTCCCCTTGCTCCCAAGTAGTTTGAGCATGGCGCCAAAGTGTCCTGCCCCACCAAGCGTTGCGTCAACGACAACGTCATCAGACTTAATCTCAAGCGCTTCTATGGACTCATTGAATAGGACTGATTCGTGTTTGGTTTCCATAGTATTTTATAGAGCTCCCCCACTACCGAGTGTTTCAGCGAATGCGTCCGCATCACGTTCAATAGTCTCGGTGTATCGCTCCCAGGCCTTCTCGTCCCAGATCTCCACACGATCAGACACACCAGCGATAACGCCCTTGTCCGTGAGTGTGGCAAAACTGCGCAAGTAGTCAGGGACCAAGATGCGACCAGCACTATCAACGTCAGCTTCCACCGCGCCCGCAAGCATAAGACGTGAGAGTCCGCGTCCTGCTGCACTTCCCGTTGAGTATTTTGAAATCTTCTCTGCTTCTTTCTTCCACGCACTCTTTGGATATACAAAAAGACACTTATCAAGTCCGCGCGTTACCACCACCGTTGCACCAAGCTCACGACGAAACTTCGCCGGTAGCGAAATGCGATTCTTGGTATCAAAAGTGTGACGGTATTCTCCGATGAACATGGATTGGTTTGCGGAAGTGATGGAGATTTCTGTCTCTCCCACTTTCTCCCACTAATAAGTAAGTATATGACACTTCATCCCACCGTCATAACAATGTTATCCACACAACTTTGACGAAAGTCACTAAAAAAGGTATTGTGCAGGGACATGGAACGAGCAATCTCTCAATTCATCACTACCGTCTTTTGTCACCTCGGCCTCATTACGATGGCTCGGGTTTCGATTCAAATTTCCAACTAGAAATTAGACGGTAGTGCAGGAGATTTGAATCGGACCCCCGAGAGAGGGTCCGATTCTCGTTTTATGAGTCCTTTCGCCCAAGCGGGCACCAAAAACACCAATCAATTCAGGGAGAATAGTAATGGGCAACGTCCCAGAGAAGCGTGTCTTTACAGCGCGCGAAACTGACCTTCCGGCCTTGAAAGTCCTTGAAGGACTCGACAGGCACGGTGAGGAGATCATCAAGATCGCCTGTCTCGGTGACATCCCGGACATCAGAATGACTGAGATCTTCGTGATCATGACGAATCCGGAGATGAATGAGCCCGTGAAGTCGAAATGTGGAGGGTTTGTGATGATCGACGGCAACGCCGACGTCACTGCCACCCAAGTCCTTTCGGCCCTCGGCAAACAGTACGCTTCCGCATAACGATTGGTGAAAGGCGCTCCCCGGAGCGCCTTTTGCTATTCCTTAGGACGCATCAGAGGAAAGATTTGTCCCTCACGAACCGATACTCCCTCCAAGAAACTAAAGAGTCGTTCAGACACACCGAATCCAAACGCTGGTGGCATACCATGCTCAAGCGCTTCAACATACGTTGCGTCATTCATTTGCGCTTCGTCGTCTCCCTGATCTCGGAGTGATTGCTGGTGTCCAAAGCGACCTGCCTGATCAATGGGATCATTGAGCTCACTAAACCCTTTCCCATTCTCTGATCCTCCGATGAGTACTTGGAATCTTTCAACGACACGGTCGTCTTTAGTACTTCGCTTTGCAAGCGGTTCAAGATACGCAGGCACACCAATAAGGAACCCAGGACCACCAATTGATTTACGAATCTGTTTCCAGAGCACATCTACTCCACGTTCAATATTGAATCCCTTAGTGTCAAACGGAATACTCTTATCAGTGAGTACCTTCATAATCTCCTCGGCATTTGTTTCTAGTGGATCAATACCGAAATGCTCTTTAATGAGTGCACAGTAGTCATGTCGAACCCACTCAGCACCAAGATCAACAGTGAAGTCTTTGATGGTGAATACGCGTGATCCATACACTTCGTCAGCAATGGTGCGATACAGGTCCGTAACCATTTCCATGCCCGCTTCGTAGTCACTGAACGCCTCATAGTATTCAAGTTGCGTGTAGTCTTGCAAATGCTCAAACGACATACCTTCATTACGGAAGATGCGGCCAATTTCAAATACTTTTGGTAAACCAGCGACCATGAGTCTCTTTTGCCAAAGTTCGCCTGCGCTAATGCGTAGATACACATCAATATCTAGCGCGTTGTGGTGTGTTACAAATGGACGCGCTTCAGCGCCTCCTGTCGTTGTTTCAAGGACTGGTGTCTCCACTTCAATAAAGCCGCGATTGAGAAGATAGGTACGGATCGTGTTCCAGAACTTGGAACGGCGCGCAATGCGTTCGGCAACGGTGCGATCAAGAAGGATATCAAGATAACGCTTGCGGTATCGCTCATCCTCATCTTTGAGCCCATACCATTCGTCCGGCATTGGCAGAAGGGACTTTGCGAGCATACGCCACTCACCTACCGAAACAGACGGCATGCCACGCTTGGTAGTCATCGCCGGTCCCGAGACTTCAACAATGTCTCCAAGATCGACCGTCTCAGTGAACAACGCATACGCTTCCTCACCAAGTGTGTCCTTTTGAAGATATACCTGCGTCTTGCCGGTTCCATCAAAAAGGTCCGCAAAGAGTGAGCCTCCATGTTCGCGAATAGAGGTGACACGTCCTGCTACGGTAACCGCCTCACTTCCCTCCTCTAGAGTCTTGTGATTTTCTGCAAAATCAACCGCAGTGTGTGTCCTGCGACTGCGTGCTGGATACGGGTCAATGCCCGCCTCCTTCAGTAGGTTGAGTTTCTTTAGGCGTTCTGCCCGTATAGAGTCGAGGTTCGACATATGGTCCTAGACTAGCATATGTACGAACATACGCATTTGCGAACTCCATAATGAGTAGTATCGTGCAGATATGCCCGAGATTGTCGGGTACAGGTTAAGGAGACCTGAAATGAAAAGTCTTGTTCTCATTGCCCTGGCCGTCGCCGCTGGTCTGGCCGCCTACTTCCAGCTGGTCCCGCCGAGCGTCATCGTCTTTCTGTGGGTTCTGATGGTGCTCCTGGTGATCGTGGCCTGGTTCGTGAGGCCCCGGCCGAAGTACCGCAGCCCGAGCACCCGCGGGCACTAACCCACACCAGGGCCGACTAAAGGAAAGGGCCCTCGCTTCTCGCGGGGGCCCAATCTCTTTTC
>CAZPVV010000042.1:0-4896 GCA_964590505.1 uncultured Candidatus Saccharibacteria bacterium
GCCGTCGCCTTCATATATCCGCCCATCGCGGCATTCATGAATCCGGAAGCTTGGCTTGGCTTCATTCCCCTATTCATTCGTGACGTAGTGCCTGACGATGTACTCTTCCTTCACTTGTTCGGCGTCAGCGAGTTGCTCATTGCCGCATGGATACTGTTTGCAAAGCGAATCTTCATACCGAGTGTTGTGGCGTCCCTGTACCTTCTCGGTATTCTGGCACTCAACTGGCAGTACTCGGACCTCTTGTTCCGCGATATCTCAATCTTGGGAGCATCCGTTGCTCTTGCGCTCCGTAGCAGATAGTTTTACAGGCCCGGCTCCTCTATACGAAGACCGACATTTGAAATGCCCGTTGGCGTAATAGCGTCAATAGTGGAGACTTCTGCAAAGGTGTGTGCATCGTAGATGTATATCTTGTCCCCTCCCCAAACAGCAACATATACGAACCTACCATCTCGTGTAAATTCAGGATGTACGGCTCGTTTCCCCGGCATTGGCACTAATCTCTTAATAACCGTGAGGGTTTGGGCATCGATGATATCAATTTCGTCTTGCTTGGTGCCGAATGCTGTATCGGCCCAAACATAGCGGTACGATGCATCTGGATACCCCCGTACGAAGAGACCTGCGCCACCGGTCTCAATGAGTTTCTGAACCTTCCAGGTCCGCATATCGATCGCTGTGATAACGTTTTGCTTTAATGAGGGGTCAAATATTGTGTTTCCCCACATGGCGCCAGGCCCTGTGTGCGGTGTCTTTCCGACCCCCGTAACTTCTGCTGCCACTTTCCATGCCTGCGTGTCCAGCACCCATACGCGATCCGAACCCTGAACGGCAGTGAGGAAATAGTTCCCGTCTTGCGTGAGGAAAGCGTCATGCAATACATCGCCCACCTCGCCAATGTCCCAAAATTGCTGCGTAACCGGCATTCCTCGCTTCTCTGTATCAATGACCCAAACGCTACGAGCATCTTTCAGAGAGACTATGAATTTTTCACCACGCTCGACCAAGCCTCCTGCGCGAGAAGCGGTAACGGTGCCCATTGTATCGACAAGCGCGATGCGGGTCACAACAGAAAGCGAGCTGGCGTCTACGATGACCACCTCGCGTGGTTCGTAATTACCTATAGCGATGAACGTGCCGCTATCGGTGATAGCAGTACCACGGGAATCAGTCCCGACCCGAACAACACCGACCGGCTCAAGCGTGCGCAAGTCTATCTTGGTGAGCCATCCATCACGAGAAATATGATAGACAAATATTCCATCAGGAGAGAACACCTGCGTATGCACTAAGCTCCCGATATCGGAAACGCGACCGATAGGCGTATTTGTCTTTCCGTCTATTACTAAGAGGGAACGATTGTCGCGCTCCATGACAATCATGAGGTCAAGCGGATTCCAGGTTCCACTCTCGACAAAAAGTGTACTGACTGGAGAGATGGCCACTTCAGGCTCAGAAGAAATATCCGCAGTGTTTTTGGCGCGCACCTTCGACTCCTCGTCCAACTCCCCTATCCTGAAGAGCATCATTCGGTCTCTAATGGTAGGGCCATGATTCTTGTGATAGTTGGCGCTGCCGTCTGCGCCACAAGAAAACATCGCGGGGTGTTTCTTGCTTTCCGATGTAAGGTCAAATACAAATCCGTCGACAATAAGCCAGCAATCCTCAGGACTGTTGTGTGTGTTCACTTGTTCAAGCGTGTATATACCCTTGAGGTTCTTATCAGAAAATATGGCGCCCTTGATTGTCTGGGAAAAGCCAAACGCTACTGCGAGTGTCGTTATGAGAACGGCAACAATAATTTGACTAGGAGAATAGATATCTTCAGGGAAAGTAGCACGCGTCCGAAGCGCATCATTTCCTGTTTCCATGGTGAGCAAAGTATAGCAGGCAGGACTTCTAATCTTTTCTGTACTTTCGACGTGTACCTAAGGAGAATGTTGGCTTTTGCGTACTCATGGTGATACCCAGCCATCTACCACTCGTAGGAAGTGTGAGGAACTGCATTCTAGTAGCGAGGTTCTAACCTGGGATAACCAATTCCACTAAGTTACACAAAAGACCCGCAAGGGTCTTTTGTGTATGCGCCTTCAAGCGGTTTTCCTAAGCGCTTTTATGCAACACGTTCCAGATGTACGCGAAGGCCAGGCCAAACAAGTATCCGAACACAAACGTAATACCAACGAGGGTTGCTGCTGCCGTAAGATCAAAAGGTCCTACGACCCACTGCATATGCATCATGTGCGCCCAAAGAACGAAGTCAATGAGTGGTTGTCCAACACCAATCAGCACTAGTAGAGACCACAACAGATGCCAACCGCCAAGGAAAAATCCTACCGCCATTCCTGTTTTCTGATAGTTGAGATGGTTCATACGAAGAAGTTATGGTGACCATGAGTCCAATAATCTGCTATTCAGAGCCAGAAGAGGCATACAACCTCTTCTAATAATTGTACTCCTAATCACCTGACGCAACAGGGTTCCTCGTACGACGTCCTTCTTATGAGTACTATTTTCCGTACCAAGACGTCTGCCAGTCTTTCATCTGTTTTATCTCCGTTGTTTGCGCAGAGATAATAGCGTTTGCCATCTGTTTTATCTCTTCATGCTTTGCATTCTTGAGTGCGGCTTCGGCCATTACGACAGCTCCTTCGTGATGCATAATCATCTCGGATAGGAAGGCTTTATCAAAGTCGTCCCCCGACTTTCCGAAAAGTCCCTGCATCATGTCGTCCATAGCACCGTGCATGCCCATGTCTCCACTCCCCATCATGTGCTCATCCCTTTCAGAAGTATTATTTCCCGCAATTACATATCCGCCTCCGACACCGATGAGAAGTGCGACGAGTGCAACAAGAAGAATTTTTGTATCCATATGAGAAGCAGTATACACAAGAGAGCCCCCAAGGAGCTCTCTTGTGTCCGCGCTTTCGTTACGCTCGACGTACCATGCGTACAATGGCGAGTAGCACCACAGCACCAAGAAGTGCGACCAGGAAGCTGTAGATGGTAAATCCACCAACACCACCCTGTCCAAAGAAATTCATGATCCAACCGCCGAGTACAGCACCCACAATACCAACAACGATATCCAGGATAAGTCCTTGCTGTCCGTCAGTCTTCATAATCATTGATGCAACCCAACCAACAATAGCTCCAAATATAATCCAAATAAGAAATTCCATAGATGTTGCGTTATTTTTTAATTTATACAATCCGCATGCTATTGAGCGGCAGGCGCGGGTGCTTCAAGTTCAGGTATAGTCGGAACAGGAACCTGTACATTAATAACGGGTGCTTCAGGAGCTGCAGGAGCTGCCTGACGCCCATACCCCGGCCACACAAAGAGTGCGACGAGCGCAGCCACGACAATAACAACGGCAGCGACAATCCAACCTGCTATTCCTCCTTCTGAACCGGTGTCTGGATTATTTATTACGGTACTCATGTGGTCTGTGTGTTAACTAGATACGCTCGTAAGTATACGAATACGGCATGAAGAGATCATTAAGTGGGCCTCATGCAGACATAATCCCCTCCTATTGCCGTCTCCTTATATACGCGGTAAGGTTTTATCCTCACCTTTATTTCCAAATACTAAAACATTATGTTGAAGGAAAAACTTCCCTGGATTGTTGTAGCCGTGCTTTCAGCCGTACTTATCATCGTTTCGTTCCTCTGGGTGGATGCCATGAATAAGCTTGATTCAGGCAATCTCTCAGCACAACGTGATTTGATTCGTGAATACTGCTCCAAGACTGACGAGGACAGCCGAGCTAAGTGTCAGGTTGAACTAGACGACATGAACAACATGTTGAAACAGTTCCGTAAGGACATCAAAGCCGAGCGAGCTGGGGCCAGCGCCCAGGTTCAGGTAGAAACAGTACCTGTTGAACCGGTAGTCGGACAGTAGAGCGAAAAAGGCCCTCCCAAGGGCCTTTTTCATTGTATCTAGGCCATATATGTGGTATATTCCGCATACAAACACACTTTGAGTACCGAAAAGATCCGCATAAACAAAGAGATTCGTGCGCGTGAGCTACGCGTCATTGGAGCCCTAGGCGAGAACCTAGGTGTTCTTTCATTTGAGGATGCCTTTAAGGTGGCTCAGGACGCGGGTCTTGATCTCATTGAAATAAGCCCAAACGCGGTCCCACCGGTTGCGAAAGTGATGGATTATGGTAAGTTTCAGTACGAGCTGAAGAAACGCGAAAGTGCTGCTCGAGCGAAGGCCAAGGTCTCTGAGACCAAGGAAGTGCAGATCAAAGTAGGTACTGGGGAGAACGATATGAGGCTCAAAGCCAACAAGGCAGCCGAGTGGCTTGCTGAAGGGCACCGAGTGCGTATGGAGCTCTTCCTCAAGGGACGATACAAAGGTATGGATGAGGCATTCCTCAAAACCAGACTTGAGAAGTTTATGCTTCTTATCCCCTACGCCTATAAGATTGCAGAACCCATCACAAGGGCTCCGAAGGGCTTCGCCGCGATCATAGAACGAGACCTCAAAGCTCTCGCCCCAAAGAAGGAGTCCGCTCCAAAACCAGAAGATACCCATGAAAACAAATAAGTCATACACCAAGCGCATACGCGTATCCAAGAACGGCAAGCTCATCGTACGCAAGCCGGGACAGGACCATTTCAATGCTAAGGAGCGTGGAAGCACCAAGGGAACGAAGAAACGTGCTCAGTCTTTGGTCGTGTCTAACGATATCCGCCGCAAATTCCTTTCAGGAAAGATCGTGGGTAAATAATCTTGTAACTGATTCTATATGTCACGAGTAAAAGGAGGAGTAAATTCAGCAAAGCGACGTCGTAACATCCTGGTACGCGCCAAGGGATTCCGCCATGGTCGCGGAACCAAGGTTCGTCTTGCTAAGGAGTCATTGGTGCACG
>CAZPVV010000043.1:0-4381 GCA_964590505.1 uncultured Candidatus Saccharibacteria bacterium
CTTTGGCGCGCCCATTCCAGCCGGCTTCCCTTCCTCGTCACTGTGGCTTTCAAAACTTGCACCTACGGTTGGCGAAGTAGTTACCATTCACACCGTTGTATACAACAGCAGTACTGATTCCCTTTCGGGAAGTGTCGTGTTTTTGGTTGACGACACGTCTATTGGTTCTAAACCATTTACTGGCGCGCCCGGCACAACCGAGATAGTCTCGCATCCATGGACTGCAACCGAAGGCGCGCATGTCTTTAGTGCCCGCATTGATGGCGTCACTGGCTCAAGTGACACACTTGAAGCCACGCAAAGCGCGACCACCTCCATAACGGTAGCGGCACCTGTACCAGTAGAATCGTCAGGTGGAAGCACGAGCGCTCGTGAGGTTGCTGGAGCAGTTAAAGGTGCGCTTGATGTCGTCACCCCAACCGTCTCCACATTTGCTTCAACAACTATTAATGCGGGTGAGAACATACGAGCAAGCGCAATTGTCGCTCTTGAAAAGCTTGCAAGCTCAACGACGCCAAAAGCTACACCCGAGATAACAACACCCGAAGAGAACGTACAGAAATCATTTGATGTAGGTGCAACGATACAAAATATATGGCAGGCATTTCTTGCATTTCTCCTTATGATATTCCGTTCATCATTCTGGTTCTATGTATTTGTTGCCGGAGTTCTATTTCTTCTCATTGCCTTCGTGCGCAGTGCGTTTGGTGGTGGGTATTCGCGTAGATAAAAACAAAGGCCACTTTCGCGGCCTTTGTGCTACCAGTTAAGTGTCCCTCCGGTCTTATATTCGGTAACACGCGTCTCAAAGAAGTTCTTTTCCTTGTTGAGATCAATAGCTTCACTCATCCAGGGGAACGGGTTTGCGACATTAAACTGTGCGGGAAGCGCAACACGAGCAAGTCTACGGTCTGCAATGTGTTCAATGTACTGCTTAAATCCTTCAGCATTCATACCGAAGATACCTCGTGGGAAGACTTCCGTAGCAAACGTGTATTCAAGCACCACCGCACGCTTCACCAAATCAATGATGTGCGCCTGGAACTCTGATGTCCACAACTCAGGCTGTTCCTCCTTAATCGCATTGATCATGTTGATACCGAAGTTGAGGTGCTGAGACTCGTCGCGCATGATGTATTGAATCTGCTCAGCGGCACCCGTTAGTTTGCCCTGGCGCTGGAACCCGAACATAACCGCAAAGGATGAGTAGAAGAAGATACCCTCAAGAATGAGTGAGAAGACGATGAGGTTCTCCAAGAACTTCTGGTCGTTCTCAAAGGTTCCGGTCTTAAAGTCGTCCGCAAAGATGCCTTCATTAAGCGAGAGCACGAGGTTGTCTTTGTTGTATATGGACTCCACCTCGCGATACATGTTGAAGATGCGTCCCTGATCCATACCAAGTGACTCCACAATGTATTGGTATGCATGCGTGTGGATTGCTTCCTCGTATCCTTGGCGAAGCAAGTACATACGACATTCAGGACTCGTAATGTGCTTGTAGAGTGCGAGCACCACGTTGTTTGCCGCAATAGAGTCTGCAGTGGTAAAGAAACCAAGAACCGTTTCAAACGCCTGACGCTCATCGTCCGACAATACATCCTTACTCTTCCATTGCTCCACATCCTTCTGCATGCTGATTTCTGTCGGAAGCCAGTGGTTTGCGTTACCAACGTTGTATGCGTCCCATGCAAAGGTGTGGCGCATGGGATACAGCTGCATCACGTCAGCGTCTTTGCCGTTAATGATCTTGCGGTTGTTTACATCAACCTTATCTGTTCCTCGGGTGATAGGCATAGGTCTGTCTGATTAGCTTTCGCACGATTCACAAATTCCCACTTCCTCCCCGGACGCAACACGTGCCATCTTTGCCTGCATCTCTGCGTCACTGATGACTGGAACTCCTCCCACGACACTTGCACCTCGTGTGTGTGTTGCACCAAATTCAGCCGTTGAAACGGTTGCTTTCTCAACCTGAGACGCTCCAAGGGTACGCAAGTAGTAGGTGGTCTTAAGACCGCGCTCCCAGGCAAGGAAGTAGATCTCGGAGAGTTCCTTTCCTGACGTTCCGTTGTAGAAGATGTTGAGTGACTGTGATTGGTCCATCCAACGACCACGACGTGCTGCAGCTTCAATAATCCAACGTGCATCAATTTCAAACACTTCCTTGTACTTTGCTTTGATGTCAGCAGGAATCTCGTCCATCATCTGGACTGAGCCGTCGTAGTACTTGAGCTTGTTGAGAAGCTTCTCGCTCCACAACCCAAGCTTCTTAAGATCCTCCACCAAGTACTTATTCACCACCACAAAGTCCCCTTCCTTGTTGCTCTTTACGTAGATGTTCTTGTAGATAGGCTCCACACAAGGGATACAGCCGACCAGGTTTGCGGTAGAGGCAGTTGGAGCAATGGCCATGAGGTTTGAGTTCCTCATACCATGCTCTTTAACGTGTGCACGTACGACCTCCCAATCAAGCTTTCCTTCTGCAGGCAGGTGAATCTCCTCGCCTCGTTCTTTGGAGAGTAGCGCAATGGTGTCCTGCGGGAAGATGTTACGGTCCCACTTACTTCCCTTATAGGTTGAGTACACACCGCGCTCCTTTGCAAGCTTTGAAGACGCCATGATGGCGTGGTATGCAACCACCTCCATGCTCTCATCTGCAAAATCAAGTGCTTCGGTTGAGTCAAAATCAATACCGAGCATGTAGAGCGCATCATGGTATCCGCGCACGCCGAGTCCAACAGGACGGTGACGGGTGTTTCCACGCTCTGAGTCTGGTGTTGGATAGAAGTTGAGATCAATCACGTTGTCCAACATGCGGATGGATGTAGTGGTGACTTTCTCCACGAGTGCGTGATCAAACTTTCCATTAACCACAAACTTTGCAAAGTTGAGTGATCCCAACGTACACACGGCAGTCTCATCAGGCCCCGTGTTAAGGGTGATCTCGGTGCAGAGGTTTGAATTGTGAATTACACCCGCATGATCCTGTGGTGAGCGAATGTTTGAAGGATCCTTCCACGTAATCCATGGATGGCCTGTTTCAAACAACATGGCAAGCATCTTCTTCCAAAGATCACTAGCCGGCATGCGCTTCCAGAGTTTGATCTCGCCCTTATCAGCTTTCTCTTCGTATGCTACATAACGCTTCTCAAAGTCTGCGCCATACGTCTCATGCAAGTCAGGTACTTCCTCAGGAGAGAACATGGTCCAGTCACCTCCCTCACGCACACGCTTCATAAATAGATCCGGGATCCAGTTTGCGGTGTTGATGTCGTGGGTGCGACGGCGTTCGTCTCCGGTGTTCTTGCGAAGCTCAAGGAAGTCCTCAATATCAAGGTGCCAGGTCTCAAGGTACACACAGCCAGCGCCTCGGCGCTTGCCGGAGCGATTAATCGCCACGTTCACATCGTTTGCAATCTTAAGGAACGGCACGATACCTTGGGAACCCACACCCGTACCTTTAATAAAGGAACCGGTAGCGCGAACATTCGTCCAGTCAGTTCCGGTGCCCCCTGACCACTTCAGGTACTGCGCGTTGTCTGAGAGTGACTTGAAGATTCCGTCCAGAGAGTCCGGCACAGTGTTCAAGAAACAGTTAGAAAGCTGGGCCTTTTTCGCCCCTGCCTGGAAGAGGGTTCGTCCTCCTGGTGTGTAGTAGAAGTTGGAAAGGACATCATAGAACTCAAGCGCGGACTGGGTGCGCGTCTCCTCACTCTCATTAAGGGCAAGTCCCATCGCAATACGCATCCAGAACATCTGCGGGGTCTCTAGTGGCTTCTTGGTCTCCACATCCTCCATACAGTAACGGGACGAAAGGATCTCAAGACCCATATACTCAAAGTGCTGATCGTTCTCGGGAATGAATGCATCCGTGATGCGCTTCATATCAAACTGCGTCATGCGCTCATCAAGGAGCTCTTTAGCAATACTGTCCTTGATGTTGCGCACGAACACATCCGCATGAATCTCTTTCAGCTTTGTTTTATCAAATCCATGCCCAAACACGTCTGCGTAAATACGAGAAAGGAGGAGACGTGCTCCTACCTTTGAATACGCGGGGTCGCGTTCAATAGTTGAACGCACCACCATGGTGAGTGCACGCATGATGTCGTCGGTAGAAATGTTCTCGTACAATTCGTACTTCAAATGTCCGATGACGGCTTCGGTGTCTACATCGTTCTCGTATCCCTTAATAGCTTCTGCAAGTGTTTCGCGAATGCGCGCTTCGCTGTATGGCTCAGACTTTCCTGAACGTGTGGTCACCTGCAGTTCTTTCTGCTCAATTTTCTCAATCACCTCTTCTTGTTTTGCCTCACGAATCTTTGCATGTTCGTAGCGATACACGATGTAGTGCTTGGCGACCTCAAGGTAGCCATTTTCC
>CAZPVV010000044.1:0-4044 GCA_964590505.1 uncultured Candidatus Saccharibacteria bacterium
CCTTCATCTTCACATCAACGGTGTTGCCTTGACCTGCGGTATCAGGCAGAGACTCATAGGTTGTTGAAGAAGAACCAGGAATCATGATGTATCCCTCAGGGAGTGCTTCGGTGATACCTGCGCGAAGGTCAGCTTCAAGTGCGCTTTGAAGACCTGCTCCTTGCGCTTCTTTGGTTGCTTCAGAGACGGTTGGGCGGGTGCCTGAGAATCCTCCACTCATCGCTGTTGTTGACTTTGCATAGACCAAATCAAAGGATTTAGACCCCTGAAGGCCAGGAACGGTGAAGTCAGAAGGGCCTACATTGTACTTTTCTCCTCCTTCGTCAGCGTAGACGGTGGCGGTGACTGACCCCGGCGCGTTACTCGTGCCTGCTGGGATAGTGACTGATTCACGAATACGGAAGACGAGTCCCGCAGGAGTCGCAAAACGTGTGTTCTTTATAAGTTGCTGAGGTGTGGTCTGTGCGTTGTATATGGTGATGGTTCCTTGAGCCGGATCGTTCTTAGTCTCCGTTGTCTCAGCTGGCACGGACTTCGTTGCGGTCTTTTCAACTGTAATCACTTCAAACGGCAAATCCCCTCCTGACTTAGTCGCAGAGAAGCTGCCTGAGACATAAGCGGCGTTCGTTGCGGGAGTCACCTCAACGCGAGCTCCAGAGAACGCGAACAATGCTCCGATCGCAATCGCAACAACAACGAGCGCAATGAGTGCCGTGCCGTAGGGGAAACGTCTAAAACGACGAGGTCCGTGAGAAGTCTCAGGTCGTGGTGGAAGTGGTGGTGGTGTCTGCATATCAGAGACCGTCGCTGGAGCTTCTGTCGGCGCTACTTCCATCTGGCGACGGCGCGACGGAGGAATGATGTCGTTTAGTGTTCTTGGCATAGCAAACTAGCTCTCCTAAGGGGTAATGGAAGAAGTATAGCACCGGGTATGGAGGTCACTCAGGTCTCTGGGTATAGCTTTAAACCTTGAGCACTCCCTTGTTATAAAACAGGGTCATCATCGCAAGGAACAAGTCACCTTGTGCCGTTCCCCGGGTGCGCACATATTCTGAAAGATGCTTCGACGAGAGCGGAATAATGGAGAGTGGTTCGTCCGAAAGCCACAGCGTATGGAGTGAATCGCAATCAAGAAGTCGCTCAAGATAGCCACGAGTATTGGTGTCAGCAAGAAGAAAGAGCGTGCGCGGCAGTGCATGCTTGGCTGCAAACCCCTTGAGTGCGCCGGAGATCCCCTGGAGCCATTCGCGCTCGGTTTTCTTCACTATTTCAGCAAACTGCGTGTTGCGACCCATATCAATCACGTTTCCGTTACCTGTGAGCGTTGCGTGCCCCATAGATACCGCCTTAAGGAGTGCGTTTGTGCCTTGCGGAACGCTTGCGACATCAGCCAGAAGCCCTCGCTTCACAAACGCTAGGTCTGTCGCCTCTCCGTTCACCTCAAGGATAAGGAAGTCTTTCTCGTGCGGGAACATATCGCGCAATACCGCGTATGAAAGAGGTGCAAACGCCGTGAGGGTAATGGCGTGGGTGTGATACATGCGACGCAGAGACTTCTCAATCTCTTTTGATACTTCCTCTTCAAGTGTTGAGGAAAGAATCACGAGATCTGCACGCTTTGCTCGCTTGCCGAAGGGATTATCTATTTCGTATCCATTCAAAATGGTGGCGATAACGGATTCGCCTGATTCAGTGCGTCCCTCGTGGTCTTTTGCATTCAGTCGGGTCAACTTCTCAAGGAGTTGTTTGGTGAAAACAAATGGCTTTTCCTCTTGCTTGCTTTCAACCCGTACGCTGGTCTCTTGCCAAGGAGCAGAGATAGAAGCTACCACCGCATCAATATGTGCGTTTCCGGTAGCTTCGCGAAGCACGGGAGCCCCGTGGTTAATGAGAATGTGTCCTAGTTGCTCAAGTGAACGGAGCATGCCGTCTTTTGCAGCCTCCCCATCACGTAGTTCTATAGGAACGCGTGAGGTGTAGTAGATGGTGGGGATAGATCCTGGTTCAAAGTGCGCATACGCACCTCCTACAGACGCGGAACCAATATCAATGAGTGCAATGGACTGAGTTTTTGGTTTATCAAAGATTCCCATTAGTGGTGATTATAACTTACACCAACACACCTTTGATACGTCGTATCCCTTGTGCAACCGCTTCATCCTTTTGAATCCTGAATGTCTTTCCTCCTTCTCCTATCTCTCGGGTATTGGTTACGTGTGGCCCACCACAAAACTCAAGAGAAAATGCTTCACTAATCTTCGGGTCTGCTTCTGTTGCACCAACTGGTCCCACTGAATAAACGGTAACGGTGTCAGGGTACTTAACGCCAAACTCCATCTGGGCCCCAAGCGTCTCTGCCTCCTCCCTCTTCATCACCGTGCGCGTCACTGGAAGTTCTGCCTGTATGACCTCGTTCACTAACCTCTCAACCTCTGCCTTCTGCTCATCAGTCATTTTCCCTGGAGACGCGAAGTCAATACGCAAGCGCTCGCTCGTAATGTTGGAGCCTCTTTGCTTTACCTCTTCTCCAAGCACCATCTGAAGCGCCTTAAGCAATATGTGGTGCGTGGTGTGGTATTTAACAGTCTGTTCTGAGTGGTCGGCAAGTCCTCCAGCAAACTTCTGTGCAGCACCTGCACGCGACTTGTCCTGATGCTCTTTCATGAGGGCATCAAATCCTGATAAAAGTTCACCCCAGAAATCAGATGAGTGAGGCTGAACCAAATACTTGTGTTCAATCAAATCCTTCTCTCTCGTCTTGAAATCATCAATGGCTACTTCCGCTGGAAGTCCATAGGAAGTAAATAGTAGAAAGAGGTCTTTGGAAGTGGGATTGCCTGATTTATAGCTCTGACCGCCATCTATACTTTTATCAAACTCGTGAAGGCCAACCTTGTTTAATTCCCTTAGTCCCTGACGAAGGGTCTTCCTAAACTTCTCTTCTTCTTTGGAAATCTCTTCCTTAATCAGTGCTACGTTCTCACCAACGTGCGGATAGTGCTCTTGGTATGCGCTTGCAAAGCCTGACACCACGTCAGACAGAAGCGCTTCTTCAATACCCAAACGATCTGCCTCACGAATAGCCCTGCGCAAGAGACGGCGAAGTACATACCCCGCTTCACTGTTTGCAGGACGCACGCCCTCAGCAAGCATGAAGGTGCTTGCCCGCATGTGGTCAAGAATGATGCGGAAGGAACGAATATGAGACTCGTCAGCGTATGACTTTCCGGAACGCTTCTCAATAATAGAGCGAGCTTCATCAAACACATCAATCAGAAATACGTCAGGGGTGTTCAGTGTGGCAAAGGTGATGCGCTCAAGACCACCACCAAAGTCAACGTTCTGTTTAGGAAGCTTAGAGAACGTTCCGTCCTCTTCTTTCTTAAACTGCATGAACACGGAGTTCCCAATCTCTACAAACCGTCCACAGTCACAGTTTGGGTGACAGTGCTCTCCCCAAACAGGATCGTGTGGAAGACCAAAGTCATAAAACACCTCGGAATCAGGACCTCCAGGCTCCCCTGCAGGCATCTTCTCTGGCGTGCCTGACCTACTCCACCAGTTCTTGCGGGCGTCGTACGCAAAAATGCGATCGTTCCCTTGCATACCCTTTGAGTACCCTGCTTCCTCACTCCCAATGTTTGAAAACTCTGCCGTAACACCCTTCTTTGCGAAAAGTTCCTTCCATATTTCTACCGCCTCCATGTCAGGCCCCATACCAGTGCTTTCATCACCTGCAAAAACGGTGACGTAGAGCTTGTTTGGATCAAGACCAAGTTCATCTGTCAGAAACTCAAATACCCACGGTAACTGTTCCTGCTTGAAATAGTCACCCAAGGACCAGTTCCCAAGCATCTCAAAGAATGTGGTGTGTCGGTTGTCACCTACCTCCTCAATGTCGCCTGCCCGGAAACTCATCTGGGAGTTTGCAAGACGCACGCCTCCCGGGTGATACTCACCAAGAAGATACGGGATAAGGGGTTGCATCCCTGACGACGTAAAGAGGGTCGTGGGGTCGTTCCCTGGCACAATCGGGGCCGAAGG
>CAZPVV010000045.1:0-3990 GCA_964590505.1 uncultured Candidatus Saccharibacteria bacterium
GGAGTATTTGGCGTCTTGTGGCGCTGATCTTATCGTCACCGACCTCAAGAGTCGTGAGGTGTTGGCGGAGTCAGTCGCACGCCTCTCCCAGTTTCCGAACATTCAATTTGTACTTGGAGAGCATCGCCTGGAAGACTTCCGTGGTCGTGATCTTATTTTGAAAGCAGCGGGGGTTCCTCTGGACTCTCCGTATATTGCTGAAGCCAGAAAGGAGGGCATACGGGTGGTGATGAGTGCGTCGCTGTTTGCGGAGATTGCGGGTATTCCAATCATTGGTGTTACCGGCACCCGAGGAAAATCAACTGTGTCGTATATGCTTGCACGCATTTTGGAATCTGCGGGAGGAAAAATAGTTCTGGGCGGGAACGTTCGCGGGATATCAACCCTTGCACTTCTTGATAGCATCACACCTGACACGACTGCACTCTTTGAACTTGATTCATGGCAGTTGCAAGGGTTTGGAGATGCGGGCATAAGTCCGTCGCTTTCAATCTTCACCACCTTCTATCCTGACCACTTAAGCTACTACAATGGCGACATTGACGCATATTTAAATGACAAGGCGCAGATTTTCTTGCACCAAAAGCCGGACGACACACTGGTGCTTGGAGAACAAATGGCCACGACTGTTATTGAAACGTATGGAGAGGCTATTCAGTCACACATTGTTATTGCAGGATCCGAGCTTATTCCAACCGACTGGACGCTTGTGGTGCCAGGCGAGCATAATCGCTATAACGCAGCGGTAGCGCTTGCGAGTGCTCGGGTGCTTGGGGTTCCTGACACGGTGAGCAGGCAAGCGCTTGAATCATTTCTTGGGGTGCCGGGTAGGCTTGAACTTATCGCACTTAAGAACGGTGTTTCGTTCTATAACGACACAAACTCAACAACCCCTGAAGCAACGATTGCAGCCCTCCATGCTTTGGGTAGTGAGGGCGACAAGCGAACTATTTTAATTATGGGAGGATCAGATAAGGGTCTTGATATGAAGGGACTGCTTGCGCTTATTCCAGAGACCGCAAAACACGTCGTGTTACTTTCAGGAACCGGAACCGAGCGTATCCGAGGGGAACTTCCTGACGTTCCTCTCTTTGATAGTCTTGAAGCCGCCCTTGATGAAGCACGTACACATGCAGAGGTTGGTGACACCATTCTCTTTAGTCCAGCCTTTGCATCATTCGGGATGTTTAAGAACGAGTATGATAGAGGAGACCAATTTGTTGCGCTTGTAGAGAAAATCTAATATGAACAACCCGCGCACTATTTTCTTTTGTGGTATCGGCGGCATCGGTATGTCAGCCCTTGCCCAGCTCCTGCACGAACGGGGAGATCACGTGTTTGGTTCTGATAGGGAAGAGAGTCCGGTAACGGAGCTGCTGCGCAAGAAAGGTATAGAGGTGACGACTACGCAGGACGGGTCAATGGTTACCGACGCCATTGATATGCTCGTCTATAGCGATGCGGTGTACCCTGACAATCTAGAGCGCGTGCGTGCCGAGGAGCTTGGCATTACGCAACTCTCATACTTTGAAATGCTCGGGAGCGCCTCCGTAATGCAACGGACCATTGCAGTAGCGGGCACACACGGCAAGACTACCACCACGGGCATGTTGGCCCGCATACTGCGTGATAACGGCGCAAATCCAAGTGCGATTGTTGGATCCATTGTGCGTGACTTTGGATCAAACTACCTTGCACCTGTCGGTACATCTGATCTTCTTGTCGTTGAGGCGTGTGAATACAAGCGCCACTTCCTTAACCTCACTCCTGAGATTCTGGTTGTAACAAATATAGAGTTTGATCACTCAGACTACTTTGATGATTTGAAAGACGTGCAGAGCGCCTTCCGCGCGCTTATGGAAAAGGTTCCGCATGAGGGGACGATCGTAACTGACGTTGAACACCCAAACATTGCTCCACTATTGGTTGGTCTTTCGTGCGCCATTGTGGACTACACACAGGAGCCTGCGTATCCACTTCGACTACCAGGCGAGTTCAATCTTATGAATGCACGTGCTGCTGCGAGTGCCGCCAAAATAGTGCTACCAAAACTCATGACGGTTGAACTCAATCGCTCACTGGAAGCGTTTGAAGGTACGTGGCGACGGTTTGAATATAAAGGGAAGACGAAACAAGGAGCCACGGTGTATGACGACTACGCGCACCATCCAACCGCGATAAAAGAAACACTCCGTGCACTTAAAACCAAAACAACTGGACGCATATTTGTCGCGTTCCACCCGCACCTCTATTCAAGAACCCGCGATCTTCTTGATGGATTCTCACGTGCGTTTGGAGACGCAAGCGAAGTGCTCATTGCTCCTATTTACGCAGCCCGCGAAGTGGATGATGGCACCATCTCAAACGAGATACTTGCCGAACATGTACGAAGCGAAGGAGGGAAGGCACGCGCACTTTCTTTCAAAGACATTGAAGACGTACTCAACACGGAGCCTCAAGAAGGGGACGTCATTATGACGATGGGAGCCGGAGACATTTACAAGATTGCCGACACACTCACTACCTAAATATGAATGGTGTACTTTCCGTTGTTGCAACACCGATAGGGAACCTGGGAGACATAACCCTGCGTGCGCTTCAAACCATGCGCGACGCTGACGCTATTGCGTGCGAGGATACGCGCGTCACATCTAAACTCTTGGCGCGGTATGAGATTCAGAAACCGCTCTTGGTCTATCATGCGCAAAGTGGAAAGCTCTCGGCAACTCGTATTCTCTCTCAGCTTGCTGAAGGGAAGCGGGTGGTGCTCGTGACGGACGCGGGAACGCCGGGTATCTCAGACCCAGGGAGCGAGTTGGTGCGTTTAGTGCGCGATACGCTGGGGACAGACGTCACTGTTGAAGTCATTCCGGGCGCGTCTGCGGTAACGGCAGCGCTCTCTATAGCTGGAGTACCTACCAACGAGTTCACGTTTCTTGGCTTCCTTCCTCATAAGAAGGGACGCAAGACGTTGTTTGGAGAGATTGCTGCTATGGAGCGCACGGCCGTGTTCTATGAGTCCCCACACCGAATTGAGAAGGCGCTTGCGTCGCTCGCTGACGTTTTACCGGAAGAGCGCAGGGTTATGGTATTTCGTGAACTTACTAAAATGCATGAGCAGGTTGTTGAAGGAAGTGCCACACAGGTGGTAGAGCACTTTAGTGCACACCCAGGCGAGGTGCGGGGCGAGTTTGTGGTCGTGGTATCTGCTTGATACACTACAGAGGATGAAACGCGAAAGTCTCCTCATTGTCGTTGGTGTCCTGCTCGTTCTTTCTCCATTCCTTGGGCTCCCGTACACGTGGCTCATGGTCATCGTTCCTATACTTGCGCTTGTGGTCGTTGGTATTGGTGTGTCTATGCGCCTTCCAAAACGCGAAAGTACGCCACAACCCTATGAAGCACCGAGTGCATAAGTCAGCGAGTGTACGCAAGAGCGCCCTGGTTGGCGTTCTCGCACTTTTGGTACTGTTGATACTGGGCACCGTTATTATTCCGCACGTGTTTGCAACGACCTACGTTAAAGGGGGAGTAGCTACAACCACAGCATCGTTTCTAAAGCCAAAGAAGGAAGAGCCGGCAAAGCTTGATACGGCGCTCTATGATCGGCTTATGCTACAGAATGCAAATCTTGCTTCAACCACCGCAACGGGAACGCCTTCATTGTGGCCGGTGAAGGCAGCATACCCGAACGCAGGCGCCTTGCTCCCGTTCAAGCGCATCATTGCGTACTACGGTAATTTCTACTCCACAAAGATGGGCGTGCTTGGTGAATACCCTGAGGCACAGATGTTGGAGATGTTGCGAGGTGAGAAACGTAAGTGGGAGGAGGCGGATCCAACAACTCCGGTGATGCCTGCCATTAACTACATAGCCATAACCGCGCAGGGTTCTCCTGGAAAAGAAGGGAAGTATTTGCTTCGCATGCCGGACACGGAGATTGATAAGGCGGTAGCCATTGCAAAGAAAGTGAACGGAATCGTCATTCTT
>CAZPVV010000046.1:0-3926 GCA_964590505.1 uncultured Candidatus Saccharibacteria bacterium
GAAAGCTCAAGCAACGTACTTTGGATGGTTACCGCAACGGTCTGATAGGGGCGCGGGTATGAAGGATTAATCGTTATATCCACTGGACTTACCTGAGCGCCCACAGGGGTCGCCCACACAAGAGCGCTAAAGATAAGGACGGGAAGAAACGCACGTAACATAGAAACAGTATAGCCCGCCACACGCTAAACGGGAGCCCGAGCATGGGTATTCTTTATTTCTTTGGGGGAGTAGTGGGCTTTGCAGCCTTTGCTGCAGCCTCTTCCTTGTCCTCTTTACGAGACTGACTAATGAGCACCATGGTTGAAATAGTGGTTGCGGGAACAAAACCTCCAAGTATTGGCAGAAGTCCTGCAAGAAACTCAGTCAGGAAGCCAGTTATAAGTGTGACCATTTTCTTTCCTGCTGCCCTTCCGCTAAAGAAGTTCACGCCACAAAGCGTAAACCAGAGCATAAGAGAAATGTACGCAAAGATGGATAGTATGGAGCCAACTGCTGGAATGGGTCCAACCAAAAGACCGAGCATATCAATGGAGGCACTAAAGCCAACCATCATGAACCCTGTCATCATGCTGATGCGCTCAGAGTGGTCTCCCATATATTAGGCTCCCTCCCCTTCCATTCGTTCCTTTTCCTTTTGAATTGCAAGAAGCTGAGAAGGATCTGAGGTGATAATTTGGTCTTCGGTGTAGGACGCGACAATCTTTATCGCCACGTGCTTAAGGCCTGCGAAGAATAGTCCCTCTCCAACACCAGACTCAAGAAGCAAATACTTCTCCTCGTCGGTAAGGTTGAATGTTTCCTTGAGCACATCAATGGTTGTTGGTGACTGCTTGAGCAACAACTGAATAGAAGAGTTGGTGAGAATTGGTCTTCCGTAGGGACTGCGGAGGAAGTCTTCAACGTCCTGTGTGATGGTGGCTACACCCAAGTAATACTTACGACCGCGCTTGGCGAGTGAGTACAGGAAGGAGGCGGTGTCATCCGACTTCATCATCCACCACGCCTCATCAATGACGAGGAGACGCTTCTTAAGTTCATGACGCACCGCATTCCAAATGAAGTGGGTAACGATATACATCGCAACAGGTTTCAACTCGTCCTCCATGTCACGCACGGAGAACACAATGAACTGTTTGTTGATATCAACGTTCGTTGGCTGGTTAATAAACCCAGACCACGTTCCATGTGTGTATTTAGACAGTCGTTGCACCAATGATTCGCTTCCCTCCATGCCCGACAACACACTTTCAAAGTCTGAAAGGAGTGGTGGCTCAAGTCCGGTGAAGTCAGCGTCTCCCGTGATGTCTTTGAGTGCGTATGTTTCAGTCACTGCGCGGTCAACAATAGCGTCCTCTTCGGGGGTAAGCCCTCCAAGCATGATACGGAAGAGTCCAACGAGGTTAATGATGTTGGATCGTAGGATGTCGGCAGGGTTCTCGTCGTCCTTCACTGGAGGCAAATCAAATGGGTTGATGTGGTTCTCACTTGAAAGAGAGATATTGAACAGGCGCCCACCCGTTGCTTGGGCCAAGTATTCATACTCACGCTCAGGGTCAATCACAATAACGTCGGTATCAAACATGAGTGAACGGAGTATCTCCAACTTCACTGCGTAACTCTTACCAGAACCTGTCTTTGCAAACACTACCGAGTTGTAGTTCTGAAGGGAGAAACGATCAAAGAGCACAAGAGACGCGTTGTGGCGGTTAATGCCGTAGAGAATCCCGCGATCACTCGTAAGATCAAAGGAGACAAATGGGAACAGAGATGAGAGGGGTGAGGAGTTTAGCTTCGTGTGCACCATAAGCTCATCATTTGCGAGCGGTAGGGTTGAACGGAAGCCCTGCTCCTGCTGGAAGAGTGCAGGTTTGGTGTAGACGAGTTTTGCATCAAGCACTCCACGAATCTCAGCTTCCACCTTATCAAGCTCTTCTTTTGTTGAGCCATACGCGGTGATGTAGAGACCAACTTCAAAAAGGCGTTCCTGAGCCTGCTGAAGTTGATCGCGAAGCTCCTCAAGGTCACGGTATGCCGTATCAAGCATAGGGTCGCGTACAAACCCCTTCTCTTCCCTCTCGGAGATCTGGCTTTGCACTTCTGCCACCTTCTTCTGGAAGTTGCGCATCACGAGCCCTGTTTCAAGGGGGTGAATATGAATCGCAATATCCAACTGCTTACTCATGTTGATGATTGGGGTGAACCAACTATCACTCAAGAATCGTGGGTACGAGATGGTGTACATGCTTCGGGAGAACTTCTCACCAATCTCAAGCTCCCTACTCCCCACCTTAAGTGCTGCTGGCGCTATGGTGTCCGCCAAATCAAGCTCGCCTGCAGCATAGATATCCTTTGGAAGCACCGGAGTTATCTCCGGACCCGCTTCGTTTTTCTTGTTGAAGAAATCAAGTAGTGCCATACAGGTTATTGGGAGAGATGAATAGGATTCTCGTTCTCACTTGGGTTAAAGGCACGGTACAAAAGTTCAATGATCTCTTCTGTTCCAAGCGCAACTGCGCGAACCCCACTTCCCGCAAGCGCGCTCCCCACGAGCGCCATGCGCTGTTCAAGCTGAACACGGTATTCATTAAAGGTTGCATCCGAGACGTCAGACATATTAGGGCCTCCCCCTGTGGCTTTGTTAAGGAATGGCAACGCGTTAGCCACCTCACTCACGGGCGCTGCGATAAAAGGAACGGCAACATAGAAAAGTTTTGTCATGATTTCAGCACCCTCCATGAATGAACGAATGAATTGAATGTATTCACGAAGCTGAATACGCATGAGTTCGGAACTTTGCTTATCAACGCGCTCTTCAAGAAGTGCAAGATATGGACGAATGTCCATCTTGCGAGAGTGGATCGTGATTTCAACAGAGAAATCAAGCGTATTAAGGAAGTTTTGGAAGCCGCCAATGATGGCCTTCTGCTCATCTTCCGACTTCAATGCAAAGTTTATAGAAGAGCACATGAGGATACCCCGAAAGCTTCCGTCTTTAAGAATAATCACGCCATTGCGGATCTCTTTAACGGGAACAAATGATTGCGCTGCTTTAGGTGCTTGCATGACTATTGATTAGTATCCTTTATATCAAGCGACCACGCGAGTTCGTGAAGCTTATTTTGTGACAAACCGAGCTTTGCACGCGTCTCAATTGCAGGAGTGGCTGGTGCAACCGGCACATTGTCTATGCTCTTCTCCTCTTTCTTCCACAAATAGAGTCTGCTTCCAAGATAATAGTTAAAACCAGATTCAAGCACCTCAACAAACGGCTTGTTGTTTACCTTATAGAACGCAAGCGCCATGGTGAAGGCACCAAGCGGAAGCGCTAGTGCAATACCGATGATGCGTGGAAGATAAAGCACCAGCACGGTGCAAATACCAAGACCACCAGCCACATACACGAACTGCTTTATAGAAAGCGGTCCGAATATTTTCTCTTCAACTTCTATGAACTGTGGCACCTGGTACTCCATTGCATACAGTATAGCAACAGCCCACGCACTTTACGCATTTTTAAACGGGTTCACGGTATGGATCAGCACCGTACTCTTTTGTGATTGGAATTTGTGGAGCAGGAGGTGTCACCGGCATACCAGTTGGCAGGTTTGCAGGAGCTGTCCACTGTGGCTGTGCCGCAGGAACAGGCTCTGGGCGAGGTGCTGCTGGCTGCACTTCTGGAGTTGGTTGAGGAGGGGCGACAGGAGCTACGGGTGCTGGAGCTGGTGCTTGAGGAGGTGTGGGCGGAACTTGTGCAATTGATACAGGAACCCAGTAGGTGCCTGGCGGCATAGGTACGAACTGTGGTGGGGGAGGCGCTGTTTGCGGGTATGGGGGTGTCCATTGTGGTGCTTGAGCTACTGGTGGTGGAGGTGGCGCAATGGGAGCAGGAGCAGGCTCAGGAATTGGTTCGCGGTATGTGGGTG
>CAZPVV010000047.1:0-3814 GCA_964590505.1 uncultured Candidatus Saccharibacteria bacterium
AAATCAGCAGGAAGTACCGTCCATTTCTTTCCTTCGTACGCAGCAACTTTAGGAATTTCATATAGCGGCTCGTATGAAAGGCCAACCAAGCTACTTCCCTTCTCTTCGGAAATAACGTTTCCGTCAGGAAGCACCGCTGACATCCGCTCCTTTGCGAGAACGAAGTGGCGGCCATCTTTCTCTACAGTCACGTACTCAATGTCGGGCCCCACCGCAAGTGCAACGTTTCCGGGAAGAGTCCATGGTGTCGTGGTCCAGGCAAGAAGATACGTGTTCTCGCGCTCGCGAACTTTGAAGGCAACGGTTGCCGTTTCTTCGGTCACATCCTTATAGGTGTTATCCATCGCAATCTCCGCCTTGGCTAGCGGCGTCTCACAATGCGGACAATACATAAGGACTTTGCGTCCCTCGTACAAGCGGTTCTTCTTGTGTATTTCTTTTAGTCCCCACCACACACTTTCAATGAACGAGTTGTCCATTGTTTTGTATGAATTATCAAAATCAACAAAACGTCCCACGCGCTCAACGTATCGTTTCCACTCATGTACATATTCAAGCACCATCGCACGCGCAGTCTCGTTGAACTCTTCAATGCCGAGTGCAAGTATCTCCTTCTTATTCTTTAGTCCCAACTTTTTCTCAACAAGCGATTCAATAGGAAGTCCGTGTGTGTCCCAGCCCCAACGACGTCGCACGCGATATCCGCGCATTGTTTTATATCGGGGCACGACATCCTTAGACACTGAGGAAAGGAGTGATCCTTGGTGTGGGAGTCCGGTCGCAAACGGAGGCCCATCATAAAAGACGAATTCTCCCTTCGGAGCATCTTGAGAGAGAGTCTTCTCAAAAATGTTGTGGTCCTTCCAAAACGCCAGGATTTCCTCCTCGCGCCGGGCGACATCTGATTTACCCCTGTCTTCAGCCATGATTACCCTATCCTATCGCTGTCGTGCCCAAAAGGAAACGTCTACATCTTTTCCGGTGCTGGAATACCGAGCAACCAGAGGCCTCGCTCCATAGTCGTTATGAAGGCACGAACCACAACCAACTTGTACGCTTCGTGCGCTCCACCAATGATGCGCTCACGTGCGTAGAAGGAATTCCACTCCCCTGCCAGCTGTGTAAGGTAGGTGGCGACATGGTGCGGCGCTCGCTCGGCCTCAGCACGCTCTGCCACTTTAGGAAATCGGGTGATGAGTCGTTCCAAGAGATATGGTTCCGGCGGAGCATCGCTCGCGTCAGGCTTAGACTCTGCCTGGGAGAGAATAGATTTAGCGCGCACGAGTGCGTACTGCAAATACGGACCTGAATCTCCTTCAAGCGAGAGTGACTTATCAAAGTCAAAGATAATGTCGGAGCCGGGAGCTTGGCGCAGAATCATATATTTGAGTGCACCCACACCAACCTGCTCAGCAACAAGAGGATCCTCGTTCTTTTCCTTTGCACGCTCTATGACGTCAGTGATGAGTGACTCGGCAGAAATAATGGAGCCGTCACGAGACGACATCTTGCCTGACGTAAGTCGCAAGAATCCGTGCGGAATGTGCATCGTCTTCTCTGCGAGAAGTGGTGCGATGTCTTCAAGTGCTGCCAAGAACACCTGGAAGTGCCCAACCTGCTCTGCAGCCGTCACAATATAGGAGCGGTCTGTTGAAACACGCTCTTCCTTAAGAAACGCGAGACCAATGTCTTTCGTCTCATACGTTGGCGTCCCACGGCTCGTAATGAACACGAGCGTATGAAGTCCCTTCTTTTCTCCTTTATAGATAACCGCTCCTTCACTCTCTTCAAAAATGCCTTTTGCAAGTCCGTCCTTCACCACCTCCATTCCAATCGGTGCTGTCTCACTCTCAAAGAAGTAGTAGTCAAAGTGTGTTCCGAGTACTTTGTATACCTCGCGAAACGCTTCAAGTGATACTTCCCTTCCGCGTTTCCACGCAGTCATGAGTTCAGTATCTGTGCCTTTGTATAGTTCTTCGTTGAGTGTATCTATCTCCGCTTTAGCCTCTGGGCTTGCTTCGTATGCGTGCGAGCCTGTCGCGTATGCCTCACCAATCTCGCGCGCTGACATAGGCTCGCTGTTGCCGTCTCGCTTGAGTGCCCATAGTGCTTTTGCAATATGAGGACCCACGTCTCCACCATACGAGTCGCGAAGCACGGTTGCTCCTTGATTCTCAATGAGTCGGGAGAAAGATTCCCCAATGACCGTACTCATGAGGTGGCCAATGTGCATCTCTTTAAAGGGATTCGGGTTTGAGTATTCAATAATCACTCTTGTGTCCGCACGCGTGTCTCCCTTTCCCCACACCTCCGTTATCTCTGCCACCTCCTTGGTAACAACCGAGCGGGCCAGTGTTATGTTCACGAACCCGGGACCTGCCACACGCACTTCCCGTGCATCTTCCCCAAGCTCACTCAGAAGCTCCTCGGCCAGCTCCTCGGCCAGCTCCTTCGGAGACACGCCGAGCGCTTTGGCAGCGGCAAGTGCTGCGTTCACTGCATAGTCCCCGTGTGCCGGGTCCGTTGGCCACTCAACCACAAAATTGACCCCTGCCACTCCTTTTTTGGCCAGGGCTTTAGTAACGATGTCTCGTATACGACTCTCCATTAGGTGGACTATAACAGAAAGAAGCGTCCTGTGAGAGGGCGCTTCTTTCCATGCGAGAGTTCGTCAATTATTTCTTCCAGAAATCAAACTTGAAATCCTTCAGAAACTGACCCCATCCCTTTGCTTTCAATTCATGATCCTTCACTTTGAGATCGGCACGAATGTCCGTTGCGGTCAGTATCTTCGTGTCCGCATTGTACGAACCGAAAACAACAACGCGCGCGTTAGTTGTGATGTCAGCAAGTGCAGCAATCTTTCCTGAGAACGTCGTTGCGCTTGTAACGGCAACCTCAACGTTTCCACGATTCTTGGTTGCAACCGTGAGGCTGTCGCTGTCGTGAGCAGTTACGACGCCAACAATCGCGGTGCGATTATCAGACAGTGACCAGTTCTTCACGACATCAGCGTCAACGGTAAATGAACTACCGGAAACGAGCATGCCACTAAAACTTACATAGTCACCAACGGCGATGTCTGTGATACCAGCGTTTGTTCCGCTCTTGCGTATAAACTGTGTTTCGCTATCGGTCTGTGCTTTCCACGTTATGGAACTTGCGCCCCACACCGTCTCGGCAGTAATCGTGCTTCCTGATACGGCAGTCACTTTCGCGCCACGTACCACGGTCTTTCCACTATCCGCTATAGATACTTCAAGTGTTGAACCCACTGAGCGGGGGCGGAAATCGTCGTGACGCTTTCCGTTATCAGCGAGTGCAAGTGCGGGTATTGCAATAAGTATCGCTACCAATGCACCAACACCAAACTTCTTCATGAATGCTGTCATAAGTCGTTTATTAATTAGTTCTTATAAACGCTACCTATGAGAGAAGACGTATAGGGCGCGATGCCCTTACATCTACGCAAACGATTCAGGAACGGGACGCGCAAGCGCAAGCGTACGAACCGCGTCTTTTGCTTGCCTCACCGTCTCATCGTCTCGCTTCGTAAGAACATCAATCATGAGCTCTGCAATCTGCTTAGAGTCCTCCGTGGTGAATCCGCGTGTCGTTATGGCCGGCGTGCCAAAGCGAATGCCTGAAGGATCCATTGGCTTTCGTGTATCGTCTGCGATCGCATTCTTATTAAGTGTGATGCCCGCGCGATCAAGGAGTGTTTCTGCTTCCCCGCCAGAGATCTCAAAGGATTTCCATACGTCAGCCAATATGAGGTGGTTGTCAGTACCTCCTGCAATCAGGCGTACCTGGT
>CAZPVV010000048.1:0-3810 GCA_964590505.1 uncultured Candidatus Saccharibacteria bacterium
ATTTAACCTTGCCTACGACAACTTCCTTGGTCGTCTTGCTATCGCACGCGTGTACGAGGGAACCGTTAAAGCGACCGACAACGTGATTGTGAAAAAGCCAACAGGAGAATCTCGTAACGGGAAACTCACCAAACTCTTTACGTTTAAGGGTCTTGAACGCGTTGATACTGCAGAAGCTCAGGCGGGTGACATTGTCATCATTGCCGGACTTCCTGACATTTTCATTGGAGAAACGATCACTACCGACCCCTCTGTAGAGCCACTTCCTGCAATTGCGGTTGATGAGCCAACCATCACCCTTAACTTCTTGGTGAACAACTCACCGTTTGCAGGACGCGAAGGAAAATTCGTGACGAGCCGTCAGCTTCGTGAGTATCTTGAGCGCGAGCTTGAGGTGAACGTGGGACTCAAGATTGATTTCGTGTCACCAGACTCATTTAAAGTGTCGGGTCGTGGTGAACTTCACATTGCTATTTTGCTTGAGAACATGCGCCGTTCAGGTTACGAACTCCAGGTGTCTCAGCCGCAGGTTATTGTGCGTGAAGAGGAAGGTGTGAAGCTTGAGCCATTTGAGGAAGTCATCATTGATACACCGAGCGCGTACCAGGGAGCTATTATTGAACGCCTTGGAACTCGTGCATTCATTCTGCAAAACATGACTCAGCACGATGACTCTGTGCGCCTTACCCTTGAAGGCCCTACACGTGGACTTCTCGGATATCGTAACCAGTTTGTGATTGATACCAAGGGAGAGGGAATTCTTTCGTCTCGCGTGATCGGATTCAAGCCATACGCTGGAGAGATTAAGAAGCGCCAGGTTGGTTCTATGATTTCTATGGCGCCAGGAAAGACGCTCGGCTACGCTCTCTGGAGTCTTCAGGATCGCGGTATGCTCTACATCACTCCTGCAACGGAGGTGTATGAGGGTATGGTGATTGGAAACACCTCTAAGGGAGAAGAGATGATGGTGAACCCAACCAAGGGAAAGAACCTCACGAACGTTCGCTCTTCAGGAAATGATGAGGCTATCACTCTCTTCCCACCATTTACGCTCACCATTGAGCGTGGTCTTGAGATCATGTCTGACGACGAATATCTTGAGATTACTCCTGAGTCAGTGCGACTACGCAAACAAATTCTTACCGAGTCAGGACGATCAAAGTCCAAGCGTTCATAAGGAACTCATGAAAATACCGCTCACCTGAGCGGTATTTTCGTAAGAGGAGGGGATACGCAACGTCATAGTATGTGTATTACTCAGCTAATCAAATTTGATCATGCTTGCATCCATTGCCGTTCTCTTGTTTGTATTGTGGATTCTTGGTTTGGTCACCAGCTATACGCTTGGCGGATTCATTCACCTCCTGCTTATCGTTGCGGTCATCATGATTCTCGTACGAGTCATTCAGGGAAAGAAACCTATTGCATAGCAAACCGTAAAAGGCGCCCAAAGCGCCTTTTACCTTGCAAATAGCCGAGCGTGTGCTATATTGTGCCTACCACAGTCCTCCAATGGTTTGTCGTCTTGAGAAGCTCTCAGGACCAGGCGCAGAAGTGTTCTAGAGGAAATGCCTGAAACTCTCAAGACTGCGGATTTATTTGAGTCATCGCGCTCCTCTGCGAGACCTAGTTAGAAATATAGCTATATGGCTACAACGTATATTCGTCGTAAGGACGCACGTCCTCCACGACATTACAAAGGCCCTCTACCAGAGGGATATAACCGTCGCCCATCACGTGGTGGCGCTCGTCCGGGAGGCTCGTCTTCTCGTGGCTCAAGCGCACCCCGCGGAAAGCGCAATTATCAGGAGATGAATGTTGATCTCTCAAAGTTGATCAACAAAGCAACTCCTCAAGAGGACGTTGCTCCGTACGTACCTGTACATACCTTTGCTGACTTCAAAATTGACTCTCAGCTTAAGGAAAATATCCTTTCAAAGGGATACATGACCCCAACGCCTATTCAGGACCAATCAATTCCGGTTGTTCTTGAAGGAAAGGACATTGTGGGTATTGCAAACACGGGAACCGGTAAGACGGCAGCATTCTTGCTTCCACTTATTGATAAGGTTCTGAAGATGCGTGCTCTTGGAAAAGAGGAGCGTATTCTCGTGATGGCTCCAACACGTGAGCTTGCTATCCAGATTGAAGCTGAGTTCTACGGATTCGCTAAGCGTCTCGGTATTTCAGCAGTAGTCTGTGTTGGTGGTGCTGGTATTGAGCCCCAGGTTCGTCAACTTCGCCGCAGCCCATCATTCGTGATTGGTACTCCAGGACGCTTGAAGGATCTTGAGGAGCGCCGTGAGGTTAAGTTTGAGGACTTCAACACGGTTGTCCTTGATGAGGCTGATCGTATGCTCGACATGGGATTCATTCCTGACATGCGTTTCATCATCGGCAAAATGCCGAGCGATCGTCACACCCTCTTCTTCACCGCAACTATGTCTCGCGACATTGAGCGATTGATTGGAGACTTCTTGAAGAATCCTGTACGCATCATGGTGAAGACGCGCGAAACCGCGGCTACCATTGATCAGGATGTTATCTACGCAAAGGGTAGCGAAGATAAGTTCGCCCAGCTCGTTGAGCTTCTTAAGGATCCTGCCTTTGATAAGGTATTGGTCTTCGGACGCACCAAGCATGGTGTGGAGCGCCTTACCCGCGACCTTCAGCGTGCAAACATTAAGGCCGAGAGCATTCACGGAGACAAAACCCACGGCAAACGCCAGAAGGCACTCTCCCTGTTTAAGGCTGACCATGTACAGGTACTCGTCGCTACCGACGTTGCTGCACGCGGACTTGATATCTCAGGCGTTTCCCACGTGATCAACTTTGATCTTCCAGGAACGTACGAAGACTACACGCACCGCATTGGCCGCACCGGTCGCGCTGGTAAAACCGGCAAAGCCCTTACCTTCATCGATAAGCGTTAAGCAAAGCAAAAACAGCCCCACTTGGGGCTGTTTTTGTATACCTTGCGATACGGCAGGAGAGGGGTATCCTAGTATGTATAACAAGATAAGTTTCAAATCCTAATACTGGTATGTCCGATTCTTCAAATTCACAGAGCTTCATGGAGCGTTATCTAACACCCATTGCTGTTCTCCTTGGTGCGATTATTATCGCGTTCGCATTTATCTTTGGGCGTGGTGCCGTTCCTGCAAACACTGCAGATCAAAAAGCGGGAGAGCAGGTTGCTGTAGATATTAAGAACGTAAAAGTTGAAGGCTCTCCGTTTATAGGAAGCCCAACAGCTCCGGTCACCATTGCAGTGTGGTATGACTTCCAGTGTGCATACTGCAAACGCTTTGAGCAGACCACATTGGTAGACATCAAGCGTGACTATGTTGATACCGGTAAGGTGAAGATCGTATTCAAGGACTTCCAGTTCTTCCCAGGGTCTGAAGAAGTAGCAGTCTTTGGTCGTGCTATGTGGGAGGCGTACCCTGAGCACTACGGCGCATGGCAGGCAAGCGTTATGAACATCGAAGCAGGTGAGTCTGGCCTTACGGTAGCTACCGTGAAAGCTCTTGCGGCAACAATCTCTGGCGTTGATGCTGAGCGCGTCGCACGTTTGGCAACCGAAAAGAAGGATGTCTATCAGAAAGCAGTACAAGCTGACCGCGAAGAAGGTTCAAGTTTCGGTATTAAGGGAACACCAAGTTCTATCGTTGGCACCACCTTCATTGATGGCGCTCGCCCAACTGACTTCGTGAAGCCACTCATTGACGCAGAGCTCGCTAAATAGCGAATCCTCCAACTAACACAATAGCGCCCTCAGAGAGGGCGCTTTTGTGTTAGTCAGTGATG
>CAZPVV010000049.1:0-3534 GCA_964590505.1 uncultured Candidatus Saccharibacteria bacterium
GGTTGGGGAGAAGAGTTTGCAAATCTCTGCGAACTGCTGACTTAATGAGCTGCGTCTCAAGCTCGTCCTTTGTCTCGTCTGATAAGTTAGGAACGGCTTGCGCAAGCGCAACTTGGTCCATGTCTCGCTCAAGTGATAAACCATCCACAATCGCAAGTATCTGTGCCTTCTCCTCGCTATTCAGTGTTGGTGCTGCAAACTGCACGAACGTTTTGGTATCAGCAACCATCTTTGCAAATTTTTGATTAACCACAGACTCATGATTAGTCTTTGGTGCTCGTTCTGGATGCTGAGGGTTTTCCATAGTCATATTTATACAGAAAGTGCTTCACGACCACCCACGATCTCTGACACCTCGCGGGTGATAGCAGCTTGCCGCACTTTGTTATATACGCGCGTAAGGTCACGAGTCACCTCTTTTGACTTATCAGACGCGTTCTTCATAGCCACCATACGTGCTGAGTGCTCGGACGCTTTAGATTCAAGCAACATATGATAGAGCGATACCGCGACCAAGCGAGGTACAAGAATACTGAGCACTTCGTCAGTTGATGGCTCAACCGTGTATGCGCTTGGTGCTTCAATAGGCTTCTCTTCGCTCCACTTTCCTTTTGCGGGCTGAATGTCAGCTACGAGCTCTGCAATGCTCGATACTGAAAGCGGAAGAAGGGTGCGTACGGTCGGTGTTTGCTCAAACGTAGAGCGGAAGTTGCTGTATGCAGCAATGACTTGATCAAACTCTCCTGCCAAGAAACCACGAGCAAGCTCCTCAGAGAGCTCACTCATGACTGACAATTCCACATCATCACGCTTGTTTTCAATAGCTTGCGGGATAGCATACCCACGACGGCGGAAGAATTCCTCGCCTTTCTTTCCGTATGCGTAGACGGTGACCGATTCAGGCGAAACATCTTTTACCGCAGACCATGCTGACTTAATAACGCCTGAGTTAAGACCTCCAGCAAGACCTTTATCGCTCGTGATGATAACGAGTGCAGTGCGCTTTACTTCGCGCTTTGCAGCAAGTGGATGCTTCATCACATCACTGCTTCCAGACAGCCGTGCAAGAATAGCCATCGCAGCTCGTGCGTAGGGTCTTCCGCCAAGAGCAGTCTGTTGAGTCTTGCGCATCTTGACCGCAGACACAGCCTCCATCGCGCGAGTCACTGTGTGCATGCGCTTGGTCGCCTGTATTTTTGCTTTGATGTCTTTGAGAGCCATAGATTATTGGTCGATGTGGATAAGAGCAGTTCTCAAAGCCTGCATTGTGTATTCCTTTCGTGGAAGACGCCCTTTTGTCAGAATACCGATTGCACCCGCCTTGGATCCAATACTAGGATCTGCAGTAAGTCCTACTTTATTTATTGCCTGAGACATATCAAGTCCGTCCTCAACAATGATGCGATTGATTTCTTTATCAGGAAATTCCCAACCAGAAGACAGGCCAAGGTGATATTCAGTTCCGTCATAGATTGCCACTGCACAGACATCCATATAGCCACTCTTTGTGTGAGGAACTTGCATAAGACCTGATTCAATACCAATGGAATAGTCAGATTCAGCAAATGCTGCTTTGGCTCGATTCTGAGCTCCTACAATAGTTTCTTCAAGAGAAACGGGTTGGTCAGATACTCCTGAGGATACTTCGGTCGAACGGACCTCAGCATCGATGAGATGCGGATAATCCTTAAGAATCTCAACGACTGCGTCGAGCTTTGATTGATTCTTTGTTCCAACCGTAATAATCATGGTACTGGTTATGCCCTCTCCACAAACGCCGTGAGTTTAGCGCGCAGTGCCGCGTCAGTCTCTTCGGTAATGTCTTTGCTCTCACGAATTGCGGTGAGAACATCATTTGCTTCACGACTCAAGAAGTCCTGAAGTCGTACTTCAGCAGCAGCCGCCTCTTCTGGTGGGAAGGAGTCAAAGAATCCGTTCGTTGCTGCAAAGATGACAGCCGCTTCCATCTCAAAGGCAAGAGGCTTGCCATTTGGTTGCTTTAGGGTCTCGGTAAGACGACGGCCTGAGTCAATGCGCTTCTTGGTGTCTGCATCAAGGTCTGACGCAAACTGCATGAAGGCCTCAAGTTCACGGAACTGAGCAAGCTCAAGCTTAATCTTTCCAGACACTTTCTTCATCGCCTTGGTCTGTGCGGCGGAACCCACACGAGACACAGACACACCGACGTTAATAGCAGGACGAAGACCCTTGTTGAAGAGATCGGTCTCAAGGAATATCTGACCATCTGTGATGGAAATCACGTTGGTTGGAATGTATGCCGAGATATCGTTCTCCTGCGTCTCAATGATTGGGAGCGCGGTGATAGAACCGCCCCCTTTCTCTTTAGAAAGTTTTGCTGAGCGCTCAAGCAAGCGTGAGTGCAAGTAGAAGATGTCACCCGGGTATGCTTCGCGTCCTGGTGGGCGACGAAGGAGAAGGGACATCTGGCGGTACGCGACAGCTTGTTTTGAAAGATCGTCATACACCACAAGAACGTCTTTCCCTTTCTCCATGAAGTATTCGCCAATAGACACGCCCGCAAACGGAGCGAGGAACTGGAAGGCAGCAGGGCTTGAAGCAGGTGCTGTTACGACAATGGAGTACTCCATTGCACCACGAGACGCCAAATCAGCCACAATACGCGCCGTCTTAGACTCTTTCTGACCAATAGCAACATAGATACATATAGGACGAGTCGCTGGATCTTCAGAAATCTGGTTCAGGATGGTGTCGATTGCAATGGTGGTTTTTCCCGTACCGCGGTCACCAATAATGAGCTGGCGCTGACCGCGACCAATCGGGGTCATCGCATCAATCGCTTTGATACCAGTGTGGATGGGCGTATTCACCGGTGCACGATCAATAACTCCGTATGCTTCGCTTTCAATAGGGCGATCGATGGTGTCCTTCATCGGGCCTTTTCCATCAACGGGACTACCTAGTGGATTCACCACACGACCCATTAGACTCTCTCCCACAGGAATGGACAGCAAGCGACCAAGTCGGCGCACCAACATGCCTTCGTACACTTTTGATGCGTCTCCAAGGATTGCAGCACGTACGCCGTCCTCCTCAAGGTTGAGGATAAGGCCGTACACCACATCAGTATCCTTGAGTGCGTCTTCAAGGGTGCGGTCAAACGTCGGATCAAACATGACCATCTCGGTCATGACCGCCTTTTCAAGGCCATCAATCTCTGCAATACCGTCTCCGGTTGCGCGCACAATACCCGTCTCTTCCTGGTCTTTGACCGGGGCGATGTTGGCTATCTCTGCTTCAATTCGCTTAATAATGCTGTCCATAGCAATGAGTAACTAATAAGTTATGACGTAATTCGTCGGTAGAGGTCTATAAGTGAGCGCTTCGCTGAGTGATCAATGAGGACGCTATCGTGTCGCACACGCCAACCTGAAATAAGATCAGGGTTAATGCGCACCGTCTGTGCATCAATGCCCATAGCTTTTGCTTCGCGAATGGCACCTGCTTTCTCTTGTTCACTCGCCACCTCAAGTACTGCAGAGCGTGATTCGCTTT
>CAZPVV010000050.1:0-3487 GCA_964590505.1 uncultured Candidatus Saccharibacteria bacterium
GTGAAGGCAATCACCATCCCGCTTTCAATGGCTGCACTCAATACCCAGGCCGCAATGAAGCGCATTGAGCCAAAACTAAAAGAGCTGAAGGAGCTTCATAAGGACGACAAGCAGAAGCAAGCCGAGACCATGTTTGCTCTTTATAAGGAACACAACGTAAAACCATTCTCAAGCATTCTTACAATGCTTATACAGATTCCGGTGCTCATCACCCTGTACCTCGTCTTCTACAAGGAATCCATGGAGGTGGTGAACACAACACTTCTTTACTCATTCGTTACCGACCCCGGAACTTTCTCCGCGCTTTTCCTTGGCTTCTTTGTTATTGCAGGACACAACATTATTCTTGCGGTACTTGCAGCAGCGACCCAGTTTGTGCAGGCATACTATGCAATTCCTGTGCCTCCAAAGGGACTTGTTGTTGGTGAGGCGCCTACCAAAGAGGCTATGGGTGCTGAGTTCGGTCGCGCTATGGCGATACAGGCACGCTACGTGCTCCCTCTCATCATTGGTGCCGTTGCATACACGTCAGGCGCCATTGCGCTGTATTTCATAACCAGCAACCTGGTGAGTATCTTCCAGGAGTTTATCGTTCGTAAGGAAAAGATTAGAGACGCCGTCCCTGCATAAACAAAAAGCCCGACCTGAGAGTCGGGCTTTTTGTTTAGATGTCGTAGGCCCAGAGCGAGCCGTCCGTCTTGTTCTTAAAGACGAGAACATCTGAGTTTCCATCTATCGCAAGACCAATCATGTCTATAGAAGCGTCCCCCGCCGAGAAGGGATCAACAACAAGCGTTGCAAACCTCCCCTGCATATCAATACGCCACAGGCGATCGGTGAATGCGACAGCTCCCTGATACCAATCGTCGGGCAATGTTCCAAGATAGGTTCGTGGAATACCGCAATAAATAGCACGACTGTCAGGAGACCATACACACTTCTCGGTAAGGGTTGCCAGTGGAAGAGCAATTGCTGTGTTGGTGTCTAAATCAAGAACAGAAAGTCTAAGAGTGCGGTCCTGCACGTAACTAAAGAGCACCAACTTTCCGGAAGGACTTGGAAGAATGGTGAGTCCACGGAACGGGCCGACAATTCGCGTTAGGGCTCCAGTACCTGAAACCGTAAAGCCATAGCCATCAAGCTGAGAAGAGGCCTTCGTGTGCACCATGTACGGGCCGTTGGAAAGGTGTGCAGTGATGTTTGCAAGGGTAGAGGAGAATACGGTACGTGAGTTAGACCCATCAGGTCGTGCTGCCGTTCCCACAGACCCATTAGCTGAAGACAACAGAGTGAATACCGTTGAAGTTCCACTCACCAACACTTGGGAAAGTCCTTGTTCAAGGGTGTAGCCCCCTTCCCCGTTTGCAGGGAGCGCGTATGTGCTCACGCGCCCACTCGTGTCGTCGCTTGGAAGGAATCGAGCGTACGCAAGAGATCCGTCCGACAACCAGGAAGCCTCTTGAATACCCGGAATCGTACGGTTTGAAATACGCTCCAGGGTTCGCTCATGGAACCGGTACGCGTATACGTTGCCACTTGCTCGGTCTATGTAACGAATCTCCGTGTCTCCAGGGAAGAAATCTGCAGGAGTGGTAGAAGAGGCAGAAGGAATAGTTTTAGAAGGAAGAGCAACCGCGACTGCTCCTGTTGCAACATAGCTGTCAGTGATGCGGATGAGTCGTGGTGCTACTTCGTCTCCGGCTGGAACTGGCCCCATCTCTCCTGGAGTCTCCCCTGCCCCAAGAGGAACATCGTCAGCTGAACCAAAGCTCGCACCGTCCGTTACATCAAGCGTTGCTTCGTTTGGTGCAATAAAGAAGTAGTAGACCGCAACCCCGATACCGAGGAGGAAGACAATGCTGGCGACGATGATGAGGGTTCGGCGCATAAACTAAGTTTCGCAGAGAGGTAGACTCATAATTTCTTCAGCTCGGTCCCTTGGAAAAGGAGGCGAGAATAAAGTTCCAGTACAAGACTTCGTGACCACAGCGTTTGGGTTATTAGATATCTCAGTGAACCTACTCCGACACTCTGAAAGATTATCAAACCCTCTAGTCTCCTCAGGGTACCGACACATTGGTTCGGTAGTGTCGCGCGCAATAAAAGAAAAGCTTGCTGTCATTGTGCTTGGGTCTATTGGAGGAGGGACATAATCCTTTCCGCGTGCACAACAATAAAACCCAGCTTGAAATGTGCTTGTGCAACAAATATCATCAATTTTAGTGTACCCGTCGCCATGTTTTTGTGAGCATGACTGGTTCTCTGCAAGCGGCGTATATAATTCATCCTTATAAATTGAACAAATCTTATTTGTAACCTCGTTGTCTGTGTCGGTGCCTTGCTCTACCTCACTTGCTCCCAAATCAACATCCGCAGCCTTCTCTTGCTTCAGTGCCCCAACCCCAAAATCAAGCGTCAAAATCTTTGGATTAATGATGGTGAACACAATCACCGGAGACAGCACCAACAGAAGTCCAAGCACCGCTCCCTGCACCAATGAGCGAGCCTGCTCGTTCTCCGAGATGCTGCCCTTGTTCGTCATGAAAAGAATACCCGCACGAATTATTTGAAGCACCGCGATGGCAGCTGCGGCTCCAATACAAATCCTGTAGAGATTGTTGAGGAACACGGTCATTGTTTCTGCCTTCCCTGCTGCTTCAAGACCGGGAAGACTGGTGAGTGGAACAAACTGGCCAGCTTCTGCAGCAAACACAAAGAGCGGTGTCAGAAGAACGAAGGAGAGAAGGAAGAAATATTTCATAGGCTATAGTCCGAATATACCAAGAGGTTTAAGCTCCCCAAAGCGCACGGTCAGGGAGGTGTTAGCTGATTGAAGGTTTTGAGTACGGGTTGCTTGTGCTGAAAGCTGAGCTGAACCTGCACCGTTTCCTGTCGCGCGGACCGTGATGTCATCATCCCCTCCCCCAGCAACAGAGTTCACCGCCCAAGACACCAATGGGCGTGTTGCGAAGTGGTACGGCACCATACGGAACGTCTCCTCAACGTCGAGCATTGTTACGGACCCTGCGTAGGCAGTATCAAAGAGTGGGCCGAGCAACGGATCGTTCCTATATATACGAATAAAGGGATCAACAGGAGCAACGGTGGTCTGGGCCTGTGCCACCACGCTACTATCCTGTGTTGATACCGTTACCGAAATATCAGCATCTCGGTACCGTACCGGAGCCGTAGCCGAAAGCACTGAGCGCCCAATACCAGAGCTTGATTCAAGGATACGGTCTCCCATACGCCACACATATACCAAGCTACTTGCTGGAACCAATACTCCGGCACTGGTGCGTATGTCTGAAACTGCAACCAACCGAACAGCACCCTCTGAAGCAACGAGTCCAGACCCTAAGTAAAAAGGGTGGGTTGTAGAGTTTGGCTCCACAACCAGCGACACATCAGCAGGTCGGATAACGAGTTGTTTTGTATACGTCTGACCGTTAGAGGTCACCGAGACACTGATGGTAGTGCGCTCCCC
>CAZPVV010000051.1:0-3473 GCA_964590505.1 uncultured Candidatus Saccharibacteria bacterium
AAGCTTGGAATCTATAAAGAGCCTTGTGTATACCCTTTTCATCGCGGCAAGAGTACGAGTCAAAGATGAATGTATTATCAAAGAATGGATACAGCCTGCGATATAAGGCGTGATGTAGAAGCCGATCACGCACGTTAGCTTTGTGAATAATGCGAGGCTTGGGGTCAGAGATATTAAAACTTACATAGCCGCTATTACGGTACAACCTATTCTTCAAATCTGCATGTAGAGTTAGCACATATCCCATAAGATTCGTTTCAAACTCACGAACGTCCTTTCGTTCTCGTTTTCCGTTCAAAAATTCTCGCCATGCGTCGAGTAGATTCTCTGTTGAGATGATATCTTGATAGGTATGTCGGAAACTCGCCTTCATACTCCTAAAACTACCCCCCCCCCGAACTATCCCAGTGTTAGTTCAGATAAAATCTGTGTATATTCTTTGGATTGCATTCGGCGCTAAACTTCCTAAAACCATAAAGTATTCGCTCGGACTCAAGATTGATACTTTGCTTATAGATACAATAGAAGCAATCTCCATAGCAATGTTCCTACAACGTAGTGAGAAACTTCCCTATCTCAGACGAGCAATCACACGAGTAGATACTGTGAAGGTGTTTCTGCAGGTGCTTTGGGAAATAAAGCTGTTGGATACAAAGCAGTATGCAGAGATCTCAGAGAAGCTCTCGGAAGTAGGAAAAATGCTTGGAGGTTGGTATGGACAGGTCGATAAACAAAACTCTTCCGTTGGTACGGAAGAGAAATGAAGTAAGTTGCGAAGACGGAACACAATGCGGTTATCGAGGTTCCACTGATTGTCGGGATTCGTCCAGTTCGTACTGAGCCACTGCTTGCCGTCCGAATTCCGCTTGATGTTGAAGACGTTCGGGTTGCCGTCGGAATCGGTTTGAGCGCCACACCATCTGTACCACCACCCCTTGAAAGTTCTTGAGGTTGAATCTAATGCGTGATCGTAATCACCAGTGTGACGCACCAAGTATCTTCATTTTTGAAGTTTCTGCATACACCGCGCTAGTTCAAATCGTAGTCGGAACCATTCTGGGTTGTATGGATACTGGTTTCGGTAGCGGACGAGCCTATGGCTCCCGCGTATTCACCTACTGCCGTTTTTAAATATACCGTATGTAAATGTAGAAAGTCCCCGGGCGCATCACTGCGGCCGGGGACCAAGTTTGATCGGAAGGACAAAGTATCAGAGGGACAAAGGGCCGAAGCTCTAGTCCCAAGGATCTTAGTCCTGAGTGACCTTGCGAAGACGGAACACAATGCGGTCATCGAGGCCCCACTGACGGCCGGGAACCGCCCAGCCCGCACCGAGCCACTGCTCGCCGCCCGAATCCCGCTCGATGACGAAGACGCACGGGCTGCCGACGGAATCGGTAATCCGTTCCATCGCGATCCAGAGGAGTTCGTCGTTGGGCTGATCCTTGTACTGGTCGCGGATGTGCGGGCCGGCTTCGGCGGGAAGCAATTCGACGACATGGTCGTCGAGCCGTTCGGCGTTCTGCGCGCTCCACTCGGCGAGCCGGGTGGGGTCGAGCAGCTCGGTCGTGGTCGGCATTCGCTCGTAGCCGAAGTCGGCAGGAGTGAGGATGATCGTATTGATTTCCTCCTCCTTATCGAGCGTCGTGAAGGCGCGATTGTTCACCAGGCTCCGGGCATAGTCGCTGACCGTGAAGCCGGCTTCGACGCGCTTGAGGAGCGCCTTCTTGGCGACACCCCCGATGAGGAAGGTGCGCCAGGGGGTGAGTTTGGGCTCACTGACGAGCGTCGGGATGACCGGCGCCTTGCCGTCATGAATGCTCTGAAGAGCTTTCATGACCTGGTCGAACGGAAGGGATTTCCCCACCCGGTCGGCGATGGCATTGGTTTTGCGGTAGAATTGGCCGAGCTGATCGTCGGTCAACGCGTATTTGAGCGTCATAACAACCTCTTTTGCTTGAGCTGTAAGACTAACGGATTGTCCGTTTCGCCACAGCGAAGAATGGCCTATATAAGCCCCTCTTCGCTGTGGCGAATTCACAGGGATTTCAAGGAACTATATTCTTATATAATACAAGTATATGACCGTTCAGTCAAGAGCATTTCCTCTTAATTCTTCAACCCGTCTCCCCTCTTAAAGAACAATAGTGTTGCGGCGAGGAAGACCAGAATGAATCCGCCAATCACCATGAAGCTGGTACCAACGGGTACGTCACTTGCACCGTGGAATCCAAACCGGAACGCGTTCACCATGTAGAGTATGGGGTTAGCAAGTGATACTGTCTGCCAGAATGGTGGAAGTTGATGAATGGAATAGAAAATACCGCCAAGGTATGTAAGGGGTGTAAGGACGAATGCAGGAATGATGTTCATCGCGTCAAATGACTTGGCGAACATGCCGTTCACGAGGCCTGCAAGCGAAAACAGAATGCTCGTAAGGAGTGCTGCTGCAATAATGATGAATACGTTGTGTATCGCAAGGTGTGTAAAGAAGAGCGAGACGACGAGCACCATGAATCCAACCATGAGTCCGCGTATCACCCCTCCTGTCACATACCCCGCCACCACCGCCCAACTGGGCATTGGAGAAACCAAGAGCTCCTCAATGTTCTTCTGGAACTTAGCGAGATAGAACGAAGACACGGTGTTCATATAGGAGCTCGTGATAATAGCCATCATGACGAGCCCCGGCACGATGAAGGCCATATAGGAGACACCGTTTACTTCGGCAATCTGACTTCCAATGAATCCACCAAAGATAACGAAGTACAAAACGTTCGTGACAACCGGCGGAAGCAGGGTCTGAGACCAAATGCGTATGATACGCACCCACTGCTCACGAACCATGGTTAGGTATCCAACGACAGCGGGAGATCTCATACGGTTGTTAGGTTAACGAATACTTCTTCAAGACGACTGCCTGAGTTGCGCACGTTTGCAATTTGCACACCAACCGATGAAAGTTTGCGAAACGCGTCGTTCATCGTCTCTCCCGGCGCAAGCGTGAGCTCAAAGGTGTTATCGTCCACCTTTTTAAGGGGCTGCCCTTTGACCAACTGCACCACCGCCTCGGTTATCGGTTCAACGGTATCCAGAAGCACCGTGACGTAGTTTAGTTTTGCAAGAAGTTCCTTCATTGAACCTTCCTGGATAATCTCCCCCTTATTGATGATGGCTGCACGACGGCAGAGTTGTTCTGCCTCTTCTAGGTAGTGTGTGGTGAGAATGATGGTGGTGCCTCCCTCATTCAGTTCTCTCAAGAAGTCCCACATACCACGACGTAGTTCAACATCAACGCCGGCTGTAGGCTCGTCAAGTAGAAGTATCTTTGGTTCATGGATGAGTGCGCGCGCAATGAGGAGCCTGCGCTTCATACCTCCGGAGAGTTCGCGTGCGGTTGCATCCTTCTTCTCCCAGAGCCCTAACTGCTTCAGTATCTTTTCGGCTCGTGGAAGTGCTTCTTTGCGCGGGAT
>CAZPVV010000052.1:0-3386 GCA_964590505.1 uncultured Candidatus Saccharibacteria bacterium
AGCGAATCAAATGAGAACAATAATACGCTCTCAGTTGAAATTGATGTTGAGAACTAATCAACGCTAGTCCGCTATAGAGAAGGCCCGAGGCAACACCTCGGGCCTTCTCTATAGTCACATTCCTTCCATGAAGAGTTCATGACAGACGAATGACAGGTATACTCGCACGCGTTATAAATATAAGAATGAAACGTGCTTTCACTCTCGTTGAGCTCCTTATCGTAATTGCGATCATTGGAATACTCTCTTCTGTTGTATTAATGTCGCTTAATCAGGCTCGTAATAAGGCCCAAGATGCACGACGCAAGTCTGACCTTGCACAGATTGTCCGGAGTCTTAATTTCTACTACGACAAGTATGGAAACTTTATGGAGGCTGGTTCTGGTTGCGGGAGCGCAGGAGCAGGAAATGGTTATTTCAACTACAGCAATGGAGGTACGTATCCGATATCAATGGGTCAGTGCCTTGTAAACGAAGGCATCACCCCCGCAGAGATTATTGATCCGTCAGGAAAACGAAGTTCGGGCGGATATATGAAATATACTTGTTCGCTCGGAACATACGTATTTGCAAATTTAGAGACTCTTCCTACTGGCTCCACACTCACTGATGGAACATGCTGTGCAAGCTGCGACTCAAGTTATGGAATGAACTATTACGTTCATATCGCGCCCTAGTTACACATCAATATTGGCAAGTTTTGCGTTTGACTGAATAAACGCCTTACGGCTTGCAACATCAGTTCCCATAAGCACATCAAAGATGCGGTCTGCTTCAGTCGCATCCTCAACCGTTACTCGTTTCAATACTCGTCGGTGTGGGTCCATGGTCGTCTCCCATAGCTCAGAGGCATTCATTTCTCCGAGACCTTTATATCGCTGAATAGAGATCTTCGCAGACTTCTTGGTTGCTACTTCTTCAACCTCTTCTTCTTCCACTTCCTCGTCAGCCGGATCTGCTACAAGGTCAGCGTCCTTTCCAAGAATCTTAAATTTATCCTCGTCAGTGTATGCATAGAACACTTCCTTGCCGCGCTTAATCTTATAAAGCGGCGGCTGGGCAATGTATATAAACCCGCCATCAATCACTGCACGGAAGTGACGATAGAAGAGGGTGAGCAAGAGTGTGCGAATATGTGCCCCGTCAACATCAGCGTCCGTTGCAATAATGATCTTGTGGTAACGAAGCTTTGAGAGATCAAAGACGTCTCCAATAGCGGTTCCAAGCGCTACCACCAAGTTCTTGATCTGTTCACTGGCGAGCATCTTGTCCAAGCGGGCGCGCTCAATATTCAGAATCTTTCCGCGAAGTGGAAGAATGGCTTGTGTGCGACGATCACGTCCGGTTTTTGCAGTACCACCGGCCGAGTCCCCCTCCACAATAAAAAGCTCTGATTCAGCAGCATCTTTGGTCTGACAGTCAGCAAGCTTGCCTGGGAGCGTCATGCCCTCAAGTGCACCCTTGCGAAGCACTGAGTCCTTTGCTGCTTTGGCCGCCTTGCGTGCCTTAAGGGCAAGCAATACTTTATTTACAATCGCTCGAGCGTCATCAGGATTCTCTTCAAAGAATGAGGAAAGTGCGCCACCAAACACAGACTCCACTGCCCCACGTGCCTCAACGCTACCTAGCTTTCCTTTAGTCTGACCCTCAAACTGAATCTCCGGCATCTTAACCGAGATAACGGCGGTAATACCTTCAAGTACATCGTCTCCAGTAAAGTTTTCCTCGCTTTCTTTGAGAATACCTGAAGTACGACCGTAGTTGTTGAGGGTTCTCGTAAGTGCGGTCTTGAAACCGGTCACGTGCGTACCATGCTCGGGGTTGTAGATATTGTTTGCAAACGCAAGTAGCCGTGGAGAAATGTCATCAGTGTATTGAAAGGCAACCTCAACCGCTACATCCTTATCAGCCCCATCAACATAAAAAATGTTTTTGTGCGCAACAGTCTGATGCTGATTATGGAAGGCAACGAGTGAGCGAAGTCCTCCCTCAAAGTAGAAGGTCATGCTTGGGCACTCAAGATTCTCGTCACGAAGGTAGTACGCACTCTCGCTATCAACGGTAGTCTCCTCTCGCGCATCAATTGCCGTAATGCGGGTTCCCTTCACGAGGTATGCCTGTTGGCGTAGATGCGACACGATCTTATCCCAATTCCACTCAATACCATCCTTAAAGATGGTCTCGTCAGGACGGAAGAATACGATGGTTCCATTACGATCAGTCTTCCCTATTTGTTTTACCTTTGCTTTTGCTTTTCCAATCTCATACTCCTGCATGTGCACGCCACCATCTTTATGCACGATAACTTTAGTGTGTGTTGAAAGAGCGTTTACCACGGACGCACCCACTCCGTGAAGACCTCCCGACACTTTATATCCAGAGTCTTCCCCACCAAACTTTCCACCCGCATGGAGTGTGGTCATGATGGTCTCAAGCGCAGAGACCTTTGTCTTTGGATGGATGCCGACAGGAATACCACGACCGTTATCAACCACGCGCACATATCCACCAGGAAGGAGCGTCACTTCAATGTCGTCAGCGAACCCGCCCATGGCTTCGTCTCGTGAGTTATCAAAGATCTCCCAAATAAGGTGGTGGAGTCCATCGGGACCGGTCGTTCCGATATACATACCCGGGCGTTTGCGTACTGGGTCTAGGCCCTCAAGGACGGTAATAGAGGACGCATCATAAGAACTACCGCCCTTTGAAGCGGTCTTTTTCTCCTTATTCTCTGCCGTTTTAGCCATATTGTGTTAGCTCCAGTATAGCATTAATTAAGGTTCCGATGAACCCTCTATATACGAAAAGCCCCGCGCCAGATTCAGGCGCAGGGCTTCGTCGAAGGTAGTCCAAAAAGACGTTAGGGGTGCCTCGGGTCTCCCTCGGCGTAGGCAATACTGCCATTGCTCCGGCGGTCGGCGTTGCGGCGCTTGTGCTTCTGCGACAAGCGGTGACTCTTGTTGCCGGCCGAGGCCTTTGGCTTGCGAGCTTCCTTGTGACCGCGAGCACCCTTCCCATTCTTCGACATGTAGTCCCCCGTAAAGGTTCGTGTTTTCGGGATCGGAACTTTCCCACAGCGCACAATACACCCTGCCCCACCCCTGTCAAAGGCTTTGACTGCGCGTAATGGTGATCCCTGGCACACCGTTTTCCCACGCCTCAAGCTTACGAATAGTTAAGATGACTTCTTGAATACGGTGATCTAGAAGTACTGTGTCAGCTATTTCCTCTGCAATTCTCTCAATAAGAAATCGTCGTTTCCCTTTAAACGTTTCCTCAATGATCTTTTTCAAATCGTCGTAATCAATCGTATCGGCAAGAGCATCCGTATGTCGTGCGGAGGTCTCAAACCCTACACGAAGCGAAATATCAAAATCCTGCTCACG
>CAZPVV010000053.1:0-3331 GCA_964590505.1 uncultured Candidatus Saccharibacteria bacterium
TTGGCGCCGTTATTGCAGAAGCAGAGACACTGTGTCACTCGGGGACGCACGCACTGTAGAATAGAACTATGTCTTTTGCATACAAACTAAAATGGGAGAAGGGTAGGTACGTTCCGGGGAGTAAAGATCCCTATACTATTTCGCGTTCCAAAGTTGAACGCTTTCAGGAATGTCCTCGTTGTTTCTGGCTTGAAGCTCGTTATGGTATTGGACGCCCCGATTCGTTCCCCTTTACGCTCAACAATGCCGTAGACGAGTTGTTTAAACGGGAGTTTGATGTGCACCGTGCAAATGGTGAAGCGCATCCGCTCATGAAGACCTATGGTATTGATGCCGTACCTCTCAAACACAAAGATCTTGAGGAGTGGCGCGACGCATTCAAACGAGGTATCAAAGCACATCACAAAGAAACGAATCTCATTCTTCGTGGCGGTATTGATGACATATGGGAAGGAAAAGATGGCGAAGTCTACATCGTTGACTACAAAGCAACAGCCGGCAAAGACACCGTTACGCTTGACGACGAGTGGAAAGATTCATACAAGCGCCAGGTTGAGATATACCAGTGGCTGTTTAAACAAAACGGATTCAAAGTCGCTGATACTGCATACTTTGTGTACGCAAACGGATTGAATGACAAGCAAGCATTTGATGCAAAGCTTGAGTTTGAGGTGACGATACTGCCGTATGTTGGAAACACTGACTGGGTGGAGGGCGCTCTCATTGAGCTAAAGAAGTGTTTGGATATGGAAGATATTCCAAAGCCAGGAAGCGCGTGTCAGTACTGCCCATACCGTGAGTACGCAGGAAAGAAGCTTTTAGAAATACACAAAAAGAAGAAGTAACGTTTGGTTTGGTAGAATGGTTATAGGCTGTGGGGTAACTGAACACAGGAGTACAAACCGATGCCGACCAACGACATCATCGCTGGGATCATCATGTTCGTCTTTCTGGTTTCGTTCGCAGCGCCGAACATCGTGGTTCTCTTCACGGGGAACCGAAAGAACTAGGATACGACCATGACCAACGAAAGACGCCGCCCTCGACTACAAATCGAGGGCGGTTTTCGTATTTTGATATACTGACAGCAATGATGAGGACATTTGCCGATTTGGTACGAGACGCGGTACGCCAAATTCCAAAGGGCGAGACACGTACCTATGGCGAGGTAGCGAGTGCTATAGGGCGACCAGGTGCCGCACGCGCTGTTGGCACCGTCATGAAGAACAACTTTGATCCAACCGTACCGTGCCACCGCGTTGTGTGTGCGGGAGGGAAGATTGGTGCATACAACCGAGGAGGCACAAGTGAAAAGGAGCGGTTATTGCGCTTTGAAGGCGCAATTGTCTAGCATGGAGGCTTCCTGGAAAGAGAAGCTGGATGATGAGCTCCAAAAGCCGTACTTTAGAGAGTTGATGACATATGTAGAGGCTGAGTATGCAAAGGGTACTGTGTACCCTTCGTACGAGCATATATTCAATGCGTTTGAACACACTCCTTTTGATAAAGTTCGCGTCGTTATTCTTGGACAGGACCCGTATCACGGAAAGGATCAGGCAATCGGACTTTCTTTTGCGGTTAGCGAAGGAACAACAATCCCGCCGTCGCTCAGAAACATATTCAAAGAGATTGAATCTGACCTTGGTGTAACAACATTCTCCGACGATGGAGATTTAACACGTTGGGCAAAGCAAGGCGTGTTGCTACTGAACGCCACTCTCACCGTATCGGCTGGTACCCCAGGGTCACATCAAAACAAAGGCTGGGAACAATTTACCGATGCTGTTATCAAGAAACTGTCAGAGGAGCGCGAGCACCTCGCATTCATACTCTGGGGCAATTATGCACGTGCCAAGGGCGCGCACATTGATCGCACAAAACATTTGGTACTTGAGTCAGCGCATCCGTCACCCTTTTCTGCGCATGGTGGTTTCTTTGGGAGCAAGCCGTTTAGCAAAACAAATGAGTATTTGAAAGCTAAAGGTGAAAGGGAAATTGATTGGCGTTAACTACCACACCCGCGCCCTTTTACTTGCTGGTCGGAATAGTTTGTCTCCCTTTTTAACGCCCCACGCCTCATAGAACGCTTCAGAGTTTGCTACCACACCGTTCACACGGCATATTGCGGGCGCATGTTCGTCCGTAAGGATAGCGAGCTTCTCTATCTCAGGCCGAGACACTTGCTCCTCGGTTTGTGCATAGGCAAGGAAGAAACGCTGCTCGGGAGTAAATCCATCAATGTCGCGGCGCTCGGTGCGTGCTAGCTGTAACTGATACGCATCAAAACCAATCATGAGTCCACCAAGGTCGGCAATGTTCTCGCCAAGCGTTAACGTGCCGTTTACGGGAAGTCCGGCGACAACAAACTCGCTGTACTGCATCTCGAGCATCTTTCCTTTTGCTTCAAAACTCTTCCGATCACTCTCGCTCCACCAATTCTTTACGTTTCCTTTGTGATCAAATTTGGCTCCATCGTTATCAAAGCCGTGTGACATCTCGTGCCCAATGACCGCTCCCATAGCGCCGTAGTTCAGGGCGTCGTCAGCAGACAGATCAAAGAACGGATGCTGAAGAATAGCTGCAGGGAACAGCATGTCGTTCATGGGTGGGTTATAGAACGCATTCACCGTCTGCGGGTAGTCAATCCACTCAGTACGATCTACCGGCTTTGCAAGTTTCTTTATTGCTCGCTTGTGTTCGTATTCAGTTGCTCGCACTATGTTGCCAAAGTAGTCAGTAGGGGAGATGACCAAACCTTTGTAGCTTCTCCACTTGTCCGGGTATCCAAGCTTGCGCGTCATAGCGCGGAGCTTTATAAGCGCCTTTTTCTTAGTTTGTGGCGTCATCCAATCAAGATCTTTAATGCGTGCTTCGTATGCGCTAAAGAGGTCGTCAACGATGGCATTCACCTTCTTCTTCGCTTCCGGACTAAAGTATCGCTCAACATAAATCTGGCCCACCAATTCTCCCGCAACACCGTTCACGGTGCCCAGAACCCTGCGCCAGAGTGGACGCATGGTTTTCGTGCCTGCAAGAGTGCGTCCATAGAAATCAAAGTTTACTTTCACAAACGTCTCGCCCAAAAGGCCTGAGTAGTCGGAAACCACACACCAATCAAGGTATGTTTTGAGCTCTTCTAGGTTGAGGGTGTTGATCAAGTGTTCAGCTTCGGTGAGGAACGCAGGCTGAGTGACGTTGAGGTCACGAATACTAATGCCCATGATCGTAAAGTACTGATCCCAATCAATGGATGGAGCAAACTTCTTAAACTTAGGAAGAGTGTAAGGGTGGTGGAGTTTGTGTGGGTCACGTCTATCTTCTTTAGGCATTG
>CAZPVV010000054.1:0-3302 GCA_964590505.1 uncultured Candidatus Saccharibacteria bacterium
CGTTATGCATTGTCGGGGGAAACTTTCCATAACGGGGTACCGGTCCGCACATTCAGCGAATGAGGTGGGTTCAGGAAGCGGGCGAGAGATGATAAATACGATAAGGGCAACGGCGCCAAGAAGCGCAACACCGATCAATATGGACTGGGTTTTCATATGCATAAAGTATGTATGAGGGTGCGTGAGTACGCAATGAATAAGGGTGCGTCTGGGCTAAAAGGCGTAAATACGCTACTGTATGAGTACTCGTGGCAAAAGAAAAGACAAAAGAGAAGAATACTGGCGGCCCTAAAGAGGTCGTTGTCCGTTTTGAGGAGGTCTCATACGGATATGGACACAATCACCCCATCGTTGATGAGGTGTCATTTTCTGTAAAGAAGGGAAGCAAAGTAACGCTCATGGGGCAAAATGGAGCGGGCAAAAGTACCCTCTTCAAACTCATAACCGGAGCCGTACAGCCCGACCACGGCAAACTAGTCTACGCCAACGGCCTCACGATAGCGCTGGCGCACCAGGTCATCACCCAGGATGAACGTGAACTTTCTATACGTGCGTTCTTTGAGAAGCGCTTTACCGAAAAGGTATACGACATTGATCCAAAGATTGATGCGGTGCTTGAGGTGGTGAACCTGCACGCAGACCACGACCGCTTGGTGCGCACCTTCTCTGGAGGTCAGCAAGCACGTCTTCTGCTTGCCTCAGCCCTCATCCAAGATCCTGATCTCTTGTTGCTTGACGAGCCTACTAACAACCTAGACACAGCAGGTATTGAACACCTCACGGCATTCCTTAAGGCATACCAGAAGAGCTGTTTGGTTATTTCGCACGATGCTGAGTTCTTGAACTCCTTTACCGACGGCGTGCTCTATCTTGATGTACATACCAAGAAGGTTGAGCAATATGTTGGAAACTATTTTGATCTCTTGAAGGAGATTTCTGCACGTATTGAGCGCGAGAACCGACAGAACGCACAGCTTGCAAAGAAGATTCAGGACAACAAAGATAAGGCGAACTTCTTTGCTCAGAAAGGAGGCAAGATGCGTCTGGTTGCAAAGAAAATGCGTGAAGAGGTGGAGGCAATGGAGGAAGAGAAAGTAGACGTACGAAAGGAAGATAAGACCATTCGTCCTTTCGTCATTCCAGCGCAAGAAGACCTTGTGGGTCCTATTGTGTCTATTTCGTCAGTTACCACCATGCACCCCAAGACGCATAAGCCGGTGGTGAAGAAAGTATCCATAGTCCTAAAGCGTGGACACCGTCTTCAACTCAAGGGCCCTAACGGTATTGGAAAGACCACGCTTCTTGAAGCACTTGCGCGTGGAGACGCTGAAGGTGCTGAGATTAGCAAAGGCATTAAGGTTGGCTACTACCGCCAAGACTTCTCCACGCTTAACTTTGATGACACGGTGCGTGAGGCACTGATGAAAGTAATGGATAAGCCTGAGGATGAGAGAATGCGCTCAGTAGCCGCAGGCTTCCTCATCACGGGAGCACTCATTGAGAAAAAGATTGGTTCCCTCTCTGAGGGGCAAAAGGGATTGGTTGCGTTTGCGCGTCTTGTTCTCATGCGCCCAGGTCTTCTTATTCTTGACGAGCCTACCAACCACATCAACTTCAGACACATTCCCGTTATTGCAAAGGCACTGGATCAGTTTGAGGGTGCGCTCATTATTGTGAGTCACGTACCAGAATTTATCGCGCAAATGCGTATTGATGAGACGCTTGCGCTTGGCGCATGAGCAGTTGGTTCGTCTATTTCGTAACGTGTAGTGACGGAAGTATATATAGTGGTGTCACTACTGACCTTGAGCGCAGAGTTCTAGAACATAATGAGAGCGCTAAGGGTGCAAAATACACCAAGGCTCGTAGACCCGTCGTCCTTTCCTATAGTGAGGCACACGAGTCACGCAGTTTGGCCTCTAAACGCGAAGTGGAGCTTAAGAAACTAGATCGGAGTCAGAAACTTTCTCTTATAGCCCAAGGGACTTCAAAAACGCTGAAAGCTCCTCGCCCTCAATAGTGCGATACTGATTCGCCTTCAGGTTACCAAGTCGAACATTCATAACACGCGTGCGCTTGAGGTCATCCACCTCATTAAAGAGTGCCGCCACCATACGTCTGATCTGGTGCTTTTTCCCTTCGGTAAGGGTGATGGTGAAGGAGTGCTCTCCATTAATACGCACATGAGCAGGGCGGGTCATATATCCTTCAATATCAACACCCGCCTCCATCTTGTCTTTGAAGTTACTGCGTAGTTTGGTCTTCGTCTTCACGGTGTACTCCTTTTCGTGCTCCTTATCAGGGTTTAGAAGGCGATCGGTAACCCGTCCGTCATCGGTGAGGATAATGAGACCATAGGAGTCCTTATCAAGCCTACCAACGGGGAATGTGCCTTGGAGTTCCTTCTCGTCCTTGAGCACATCCTCAATATCGTCATCTGCTCCTTGTGCGCCATGCGTCACCACACCACGAGGTTTGTGGTATGCGAAGTACCGGTACGCCTTTGCGCGCTTGTTACTTTTCACGGAAACATCGTCTCCTTCATTTACCTTGTCGCCAAGAACGGCAGTACGGCCGTTAATACGCACACTACCGCGAGCAATAAGGTCATCAGCACCACGACGAGTGGCGTAGCCCTGGGAAGCCAGGTATTTATTAATGCGCATGGGGAAGTCCGACACTGTGCGGACAGTATAGCCTATTGTGGGGAAACTGGTGCTTCTCCTTCTCGGATCACGAATGACGTGACGGAGACTTGCGTGTTGTCCTCACTTACCGTGTAGGTAAAGTCAGCTGTGTAGGCATTGTGTCCATCCTCGTATGAGACGGAGCCGTTACCATCGAGAAGGCGAATGCGGGTTACATAGAACGTACCACCCATCGTCGCAGGTACTGGAGAGAGTGTCGCCAGATTGGTGCGTACGTAGTTCTCAATCGCGTCAGCACGAGTATTGAGCTCTGCGTGAGGACCTGTGTAAACTTCTGGCTGGTTAGTGTTGTTGTGATAAATGGCGTAGGCAAAGATGCCGAGAACGGCAATAACGATGAAGATTATAATGATTCTTTTTTTGTGTGTGATTTCCATATATATAGTGTTCTTAACCTTAGACGTATGAACGGGGCATGAATGTCAGATGTCTTTTCCAGCGAAAGGCGTTATAGAGAGATCATCAAGAGTAATAGTATCAAGGCAACGGACATTTACTGCAACCGTCATGGTGCCGTCTGGCCCCTTGCCGCGACCAAACGACTGGACTCCACAGGTAGAACAAAACAAATGTGCAATGTGCTTCTTGTTGAAA
>CAZPVV010000055.1:0-3277 GCA_964590505.1 uncultured Candidatus Saccharibacteria bacterium
TGAGTTTATTTTAAACAGCACATCAATGTTGTCCCACCCCCCGGTCTGCTTCCATGGCTCTGCAGGATGCAGTGTGGCCATACGAATTTCTTGCGCACTGATAGTACCCATGAATACGCGCACGATGTGTTCAATGTTCTGAAGCACACGAACACCAAACGGCAGGTATGAATACACTCCCGCCATTTCTTTATGTACAAACCCTCCTCGTATAAGTAGCTGAGCGTTCTTCGCGGTCTCATCAGACGGCGCATCCCGTCTGGTTTTAGTGAAAAGTGCTGTTTGGCGCATAGTCCCCCAAGTATACGTCTCTCCCCCTTGCTAAGCAAAAGTGCCGTTATCCCGTTATTTTGAAGATATCGCTTGCCGTGACCGCAAGCATAATGAGAATCAGAAAGGCAAACCCAAGCGTGTTCACGGCTCCCTGAAACGCGCGCGGAAGGGGTCTACGAATCACTGATTCAGTAAGGACGAAGAGAAGTCTTCCTCCATCAAGCGCGGGGATAGGGAGCACGTTAATGAGAGCAAGGTTAATGGAGATGAGCGCGGTGAGGGTGAAGAGTTCAGCAATGCCGCTTCCTGCCGCCTGCCCTACTGCTCCTGCAATACCGACCGGGCCCGAGACTTGCGAGAGGTCTGCTTTAAACATAAAGATACTGCCGAAGAAGTTCACGAGCCCGACTGCAGTCTCCTTAACCAAGTGCACCGTTAGATCAAATGCTTCAATAGGAGCCAGGTACCAGGGCGTAAGTACGGTCCCAACGGTGGCCACACCCACACCAAGCACCACGCGCTCAGGATCGTCCGGCACCAGACCTGCTCGTGGTGTTGCCGTTATGGTGCGCTCTACGCCTTGCTGTTCAAGCACAAACGTGACGGGTCCATCTTCTCCTGTGATGAAGCTGGTGAATGCTTCGGCCGAGCGATCAGAGAACGTCGCCTCTTTAGTTGAAGCAGAGACGATGCGATCTCCTGGTTTAAATCCAGCTTCTTCAGCTGGTGAGCCGGGCAGAATACTTGAGACAAGAACATACGCATCAGCCACCGTTCCCGACTCCGCTTCGGTGAGTGCACGTGGTGCGCCAATACCAAGCGTGATGGTAAGCAAAAGCCACGCGAAGAACAGGTTCATTAAAATACCGGCAAGCAACACCAATGCCTGCTGTATGCGTGGCTTACGAAAGAACGCACGGTCAGCGTCCTTTGGGTCCTCTGCAATCGCCACGTCATCCTCTCCATAAATACGCACAAACCCACCAAACGGAAGCCAGTTCAGAGAATACTCAGTCTCTCCCCGCTTCCACGCTATGGCGCGTGGTGGGTAGCCAATACCAAACTCGTCCACACGCATGCCCGACATCTTCGCCACCACAAAGTGCCCAAACTCATGTACGACGATGAGTATGACCAGAACTGCAATGAAGAGAAGTATGCTCATCCTGTGGTGATTTCGTCCTGTTTCTTCTTCGCAATTGCCTCAAGAGACGCGTTCCCAGCATCAATGAGTTTCTGCAATTCTTCCTTCAAACGGAAGATCTCGTCTTTGCCCATACTCTCCTCCTTTTCCAATTCCTTGATCGCATCGTTGCGGTGTCCGCGCAGAGTGACTTTTGCGTGTTCAGCTTTCTCTCCTGCAATCTTTGCAATCTGCTGACGGCGCTCTTGGGTGAGTTCAGGGAAAATAACCCGTAGCCCCATGTCATCCGTTGCAACCGATACACCAAGATCAGCATCGGTAATAGCCTTTTCAATTGCTTTCACAACCGTCTTATCCCACGGCACGATGCGTAGTGTCTTTGCGTCTTCAATAGTGACGCTAGCTACGTTTGTTATAGGAGAACGAGCGCCATAAATCTCAGGCTTCACGTTATCAAGTAGGGTTGGGGTTGCGCGTCCCGTGCGCACACCCGAGAGTTCTCGGTTCAACCACTCCTCTGTCTCTTTGATATCTGCTTTTAGTTTTTGGAAATCGTATGCCATAGGTACTGGTAGTGTACCAAATGCAGGGTATATACGCATACCTTTGGTATCATGAATCAATGACTAAGCTCTGGTTTAAGGCAAAACGCTACGGCTGGGGCTGGTACCCCGTCACCTGGCAAGGCTGGAGCATAACCCTCGTCTATGCCGTACTGCTTGCCCTTGAGGTAGGTAGGCTCTCAAACTACGTCATTGGACACCAAGGCGAGCCATTGTTTGCCCTTGTGATGCCCGTACTCTTCCACGTGTTGTGGGCAGGCTTCCTTATCGGTAGCCTCCTGTATATATGTATAAAAACAGGAGAAAAACCTGAGTGGAGCGAGAGCGCTACAGACCGAACAACACCTCCTTCTGCAGAAGCACAAATCCAAGCACAATCACCAACACCAGAAGTACTGAAATAGAGGGCCATAGGACCGGTAGACGTTTGCCGAACACGACTCCTGTCAGAAGTACCGCAGCAAGAATACCGGCTAGGGAAAAGAGCGTGGTCTTGGCGTCACTCTCTGGCACATCTACAATCCCTGCGACGACACTCTCAGTCGTGGTACCCAAGACGTCGCGCGTGGTAAGGAGTGCTTCTGCGGCTGTCGCAAGTGCAACACGAGGGTCAGGAGTGGGTGCTGGTGTACCCACCGCTGGTTTTCCAAAGAATTGCACCACGTACACTGCCCTCTTTCCTTTGTGGGTACCGGTCGCAATACCTATACCAATCTCAGTGAATTCCTGACGCAGTATGTTTGCGCGATGTGTCGGAGAATTCATCCACGCGGTCACAACATCCTCACTTTCAGTAAAGTTAACCGCAAGGTTCTCTCCTGCGTATTGATACTTGTATCCAGCCTCGTTAAACCACTTCCATGGAGCAGATCCGTCAGGACCCACGTGGGCAAAGTATCCTTTCTCCGCCATGTCGTCTGCCTTCATTTGAGCTCCACGGGCAAGAAGCTCGTTTTCGGTGAGAGCTCCAAGGTGCTCATCGGTACGAGCTTCGTTCGTAAGCATCGCTACCACTCCTGAAATAACGCTAGCTAAGTTATTTCCTGGAACTCCAAGAACACCAAATCCGCCAAGAAGCGCGAGTGTCTCAAGTAGGACCACAAATGACAAAACCCCAACCACAACTTGCTTGGTGAGGATTTGGCGCGTCGTTTGTTTTGGGGCTTGATTTTTAGCCATAATCGTTGAGTAATATAATAGCACCTTTTGTGTGAAAAATACCAGTACTCGTGTCTTATACTGGCCTTATGTACACAGCACTTATCTTGCTCTTCGTGCTCCCTTCTCTTGCCTTTGG
>CAZPVV010000056.1:0-3232 GCA_964590505.1 uncultured Candidatus Saccharibacteria bacterium
GAGAGAGCGGAAGCTGTCGGTAAGTGGAATAACGACTGTGCGTGGGTAGTGCTTGGTGAAGGCCTCAAAGTGTGTGGCGTCTGCACCCTGGAAGCGGAAGATTGCTTGCTTCTCGTCTCCCACAACAAAGAGGTTAGGATGTTCGTCGTATGCCAGGGTATCAAGCAAGGCGTGTTGGAGTGCGTTTGCATCCTGGTGTTCGTCCGCAAGGATGTATTGGTACGTTTCCTGAAGTTCAGCACGTAGGCTCGCGTCCTCTTGGAGCGTGTCCACAACCCCGCGCAACATATCCGCAAAGTCATACACGCCTCGCTCCTGTTTGTATGTCTCGTATGCTTCCATGAGGAGAATGGCTTCCCTCGCCTTCTCCATGCGCTCTAGCTTACTTATGCCGGTCGCTTTCATCTCTCCCTTCTTCTCTCCTTTTACATATCGAAGACTCTCATCTGCATGAGTGCGCGCAGTTTCTTCTTCTATCCAAGTTTGATAGTCCTCAAGACTTATCCGCTCACGAACCAAGTCCCTTTGAAGTCCTGCAAGATCTTTGAGGTATAGAAATGGGGTCTTCGGGTGTCGAAGTAGTTTTATATCTTCATGTGCAATCACGTCTCGCCACAAGAGTGTATTCTCCACGTCTCCCATCAGGCGTCTGCCTTCAAGCTGAGGGAACGAGGACGCATGGGTGCGTAGCAGGTGTTCTGCAAAGCCATGGAAGGTTGAGACCAGAACGTCACGCGCTACGGTTTCTCCTACAAGAGTCCTTAGGCGCATACGCACCGTGCGTGCTGCGGAATCGGTGAATGTAAGAACGAGGATGTTGCTTGGAGCGGCCTGGGTTTTAAGGAGAATGTTTGCAATGCGGAGCGTAAGGATATGAGTCTTTCCGGTACCAGGGCCTGCGATCACGAGGACCGGCCCCTCTACCGTATCTACGGCTTGTTTTTGGGCCTTGGTTAAGCCTTTGTATGCTTCGTCAAATGCGGGGGTTGAGGGCATTAGGTACTAGTGTACCGCACTATGCAAAAGCGCCCGAGGTGGAGTAGATCCACGCTCGGGCGCCTGTTGGTCGCGCCGCAGCTTTCTAGCGAGCGGCGCCGTCCCAGCTCTCGAACACCTTGTTCTGGCGCTCGAAGGCACGACAGAAGTTTTCGGTCATCTCGGACCGGACTTCCTCCTGGTTGCGGGCCTGGTCGCGGTACGCGCGCTCGGAGTCGTACTGACTCCGGACACCCCAGGAATACCCACGCCCGCGACCATAGAGTCGGCCGTTGGCTTGAATGCCCACGCCCCGCTCAGGACGGAGATTGACCCCATCCAGAAGGCAGAAGCGTAGGCTGTCGCCGTACGCGTCGTAGTAAGCAGCTTCGCCGCCAGTAGCGAGAAGCTCGTAGACGGTCAGAAATCCTTCCGGATGCCCGTCTACCCTCAGCAGGGAGAACCTGAAGTAGGTCGTTCCCTGGAACACCACCGTGGGCGCACGAGTCGTGGTTGCGCTCGTGGTGTAGGTGCGGTCCTCGCGGGCAGACCGAGCATTCTCGGTGATTGCCGCACGACGAGCCAGTTCAGCCGCTTCACGGGCCGTTGGTGCGGCGCTGGCCAGTCCAGCATTGAAAAGAGCGCAGAGCGCCGCGACGGTAGCGAGAAAGTGTTTCATTTCGCCCTCCTAAGGCATGTCTGGTGGAAGCAGGTGCTTCCCTTTGCTAAGATATATAATACAAGGTATTTGGGTTGTGTCAAACTCTCCCCAGTCACCCAACTATAGTACTGATGCAATCTTCCACACACCTTTTTCCAGAAACGCAGGAATAGTCTGGCGAGCCGCTTTATTAAGCAAGTTTGAATATGACAGCTTTAATTCCCTTGCGTAGTCTTTGAGCGTGAGAATTGTCTTTCCTTCCAAATAGGCAAGGCGCTTGTAGTAGCTGTTTGTGAGTGCTCGTCCAAAAATTTCCTCCATAACTTTTGTCGTTCCTTTTTGCTCAAACTCCTTGAATGCTTCGTAATAACGGGTACGGCTTGCGAATGCGATATTTATCGGAACATAACCCTCTCTGATAAGTTCGTAGTTGTTAAGTACACGTCCAATGCGGCCGTTACCATCACAAAATGGGTGCACCGATTCGAACGCGAGATGCAGGCGGGCAATGCGCTCTACGATATGGGCCTCTTTGTTTCCTAGATACGTTGCAAGCATTGTGGTAAGAAGTGCTTCAATATCTTTTGGATCGGCGCCTATATGTGAGCCCACACGTACCCACTCTCCTTCCTTACGGAAACGACCAGCAATCTCATCACGAATGTTTGAAATTAGCATTTTGTGAAGCAAGAGAATAATTGATAGCGAGAGCTCAGCCTCTTTTGCTTTACGCTCGACGTATTCAGTAACGCGCGCAAGATTCTTGGCTTCAAAAAGTTCACGTTCTCCTACGTAGCGATCGAGGTCTATCTCAAGAAGCACTTTCTCCGTTTCTTCGAGTGTAAGAGTGCTGTTCTCAATAGCATTTGAGTTGTAGACATGCTCTGGGAGCTCGGCCTCACCAATAATCTTTACAAGAGATTCCTTTCCAGGAAGCGCTTTATAGTAACGCTCCCGCAAGGCAGCAATTTGGGTCCATGCATGTGGTGTCCGTGCCATATACATAGATTATAGGCATTATTCACGATTATAGCAACTATAATCGTGAATAATGCCCGAATTTAGCTGTTTTTCACGATTATAAATAGAAAAGACGCGTTATATTCCCTACTGCCAGCACACTACGGGATCTTTCTTGAGTAGTTCCTTCATATGAGCCATAACTTCAGGATACGTGCCTAGCTTGTCTATAAGGCCGAGGGAGAGCGCTTCAGCGCCAAGCCAGGAAGAACCGTCAGCAAGAGAGCGCACCTTATCGATGGAGAGCGAGCGGTTCTCTGCAATAGTCTCTATAAAGTTAGTAAGGGAGATGCGGTTAGTCTTCTCAAGTAGGGCGCGTTCGTCTTGGGTGAGGGGTTTGTCAGAGTCACCCATGTCCTTATACTTCCCTGTTGAAATACTGTTGTATGTAAGGCCGTCCTTCTCATTTTGCTTTGCATAATCTACATAGGACATGGTGACGCCAATACTCCCTACATCTGACTCCTTTGAAGCAATGATGGTGTCTGCCGCGCTCGCTATCCAATATGCAGCCGAGTTACCATACGCACGTATCCAGGCAACGCTTGGCTTTCCGGAAGCCTTGAGGGCATCCTC
>CAZPVV010000057.1:0-3161 GCA_964590505.1 uncultured Candidatus Saccharibacteria bacterium
GGGTAGTAGAGGTGTTCAATAATCTCGCACGCAACAACGACATCAAACCCGCCCTCAACCGGCCATTCCCCGTTCAGGTCGGCATGTATCGTTTCAATACCAAAGCGCTCATGGGCGCGTGCGAGCGCCTCAGAGTCAATATCAATACCGGTAACCGTATTTCCTTCACTATAAAAACCAGTGAGTGCTCCGTCCCGACAGCCAATATCAAGAACCTTCTTTCCCTTTCCAATATGGGTACGCAAATACTCCCCGCGCACATCTCCATTCACCAAAAAGAACTCCCCTCTTCGGGTTGTGTGATGCTCACGGTATATGTGCTCAAGAGATTCAGTGGTACTCATGTAATGCGTCTATGATACCGCAACTACCATATATCCAAGAGGCATGTGCTGTGCCGACATGCTGCTATGGGGCTTAATAGCTGCTACCAACTTATCCATACCCACAAACACCGGCATGAGTAGTCGCCCAAGCCACTTCCACGGAATGAATCCAAGCAAAAGGTGGTACATCACACTAAACGCGCCAGTGCCAAGTTCAGTGACTTCTACGTGTGTAAACCCGGCCTCAGAAAAGACTCGCATGAGTGTGCTCTTGGTGTAGCGGAAATGGTCTCCAGGAGAGCCGTGCACATTGAACAGAAACGGTACCATCACCACCACTCTCCCCCCATCTTTCAGGATCCGGCGCGCTTCCTTCACCGCGGTTTGGTAATGGTAGAGGTGCTCAAGCACATTTATGAACAACACTGCGTCAAATGACTTACTCTCTATGGGCCACTCTTGCTCTGCATCAAAAATAAGATCCGCACCATATTGCGCATCAATGTTGGCCGTCACTATCTCATGATCACCTTGTATGCAGTCATGGTATCCAGACTTCGTTGAGCCACCCACATCTAATATCCGACCATGAATAGTCATGTGGCCAAGCGCCGTATATTCCTCTTTACGTAGAAGCGACTTACTCATGCCTGATCAATTACCTTCTGCAGATCCTCCGCGATCATTCGTGGCTGATCCTTAAACGTGCGTAGGTGCTCGGTAACGGCCGCGTGCGCCGCTAGTGAGAGAGATGTGCGCCTTGCATTGTCCTCAATAAGAGCAACGACGTGCTCCGCAAGCGCAGACACGTCTCGGACCGGGAACGTCAGTGCGTGCACGTTTGGTTCAAGTACTTCCCCCACCACGCCAACATCCGTCGTTATGATTGGTATTCCAGCCTGAGCTGCCTCTATAAGCGAACGGCCATACCCCTCAAACGCACTTGCTTGCACAAATACATGAGACGCTTTGAGGAGTTGTGAAATGTCAGTACGCGTTCCAAGAAAACGCACCCAGTCGCTAACACCCAGTCGTTGTGCCTCGGCGCGCAGATGCGCCCGTTCACTTCCATCCCCCGCAATGACAAGACCTGCGTAGGGATATCGTTCTCGCACGAGCACAAGCGCACGCAGAACATCATCCACATGCTTCTCCGGCTCAAGGCGCGACACCGCAAGGAGCGTGAACGAAAACGGAGCTTCAAGTTCTTTACCTGCACGATCTTCGTTTAAAGCTGCAATAGGGATCACCACAGGTTCAACAATACGATTTCTGTAACGAGCCATGAGTGAGCGCTTCAAACGTAACGACACGACACGAATTCCTTGGGCTTGTGGCAAGACTCTTCCTGCAAGGAATACCCGAATGTGGTTTAAGAGAATGGGTGCGGAATATCCATAGGTGAACCATGGAGAGAGAAAATCGGTATGAACTTGAATATGTAATTTAGCCTTTGTGCCCCGGACACTCTGTAATGCCGCATATCCGTTTTCAAACGGATCCTGTGCAGACACCACCTCTATTCCATGTTCTTTAATAAGTGAACGAGCGTGTCTGGGCAAAAGGAAAAGAGAGAACAATTTAGATACCTTCACCTCATGAATAGTGATAGCCCCGTCAGTAGTGGTACGGGCCTTTGTGGAGCGAAGGAGCACGTGCATCTCCCCTATGTGCCCCGCATACGCCTGCATACGGGCACGCGTGGCGCTTGCAACGTCAGGGATGCTCGCGTCGTTTGATAAGAAGAGGGCCTTCATTTCCATATGATACCAGCCAGCTAAGACCGCGTCCTATATACTAGAAAAGTCATGAATATAGTTCTTGTTACCCCGTTATACCCTCCTGATATAGCTCCGCCAGCACTCTATGTAAAAGAGTTCGCGAGTCGCACTAAAGGGACACACCACGTATCTATTGTGGCGTATGCGCATATACCAGAAGACGTGTCGGGTGTGACAATCTTTCCTATATCAAAACGTCTTCCTGTGTTAGAGCGAATCGTGCGTTTTTTCTTTACGTTGTATAGAGCAACCGCATCAGTTGATCAGGTATATGCAGTGAATGGACCTTCTGTTGAGCTCCCACTCTTACTTCTCTCTTTTGTGCGGAAAACTCCTATAACCTTATGTGTTGCAGACTCTCCTGCATACGAGCGCACCATGAAGGACTATTTGACTCGCGTCGTTCACAGAATGCTTCGTGGGCGCGTTGCAAACGTAGTGAATGCACTGCCAGAACCCAAACCTGAGATTCTTCCCTTCGCCTCCGAGCCTACTGAGCAGTTACACGCATACGAAGCATCGTGGAAATCACATCTGCACTACCTTTCCCTCTGAGCAATCCGACCCATACCGCTTGGAAGGATTTGTGCTCACGAGACCTGGAATTACTCACTCCTCTTCTCGCAAACCTCGGTATAGAACTTGAAGCAGTTCAACCACACATTGGCGGGGAGCGATTTCTGATGCAGGCAGTCACCACCACGAGCGGTCCAAAGCTCATTCTCCTAGGTTCGATGCACGGGGATCGTGTTGTCGTTAAAGCAACACGCGATCCACATGGAATACAGGAGCTTATCCATGAGCATCGGAGCCGAAAACTTCTGCCTAAAATCTCTTTTGCATACTCAGTCTTTCAGTCGCCTAAAGAAATACTATTCACGCATCAGGGTCCATTCTTGATCTCCGTACAAGCATTCATAGAACAGGACTCGCGCTTTCTTGATCGTCCTATCGCTGAGCAATGCGCTCTTGCTCTAGCAGCTTTTAAAGCACAAGAAGGTGCGCACGCCACCACTCACGAACACGCCAAGCGAATACGGCGTAACTTTGGAAG
>CAZPVV010000058.1:0-3115 GCA_964590505.1 uncultured Candidatus Saccharibacteria bacterium
CCTGTGGCGTATTGATATGCAGGGACGCTTTGCAACACTGGTGGTTGATCCCCTTTCAGCAGGGGACGCATCAATAGACATGATTGGGCTTACACTAGATGGAAACGCTGACGTGCTCACGTTTAAGAACAAAGCCGACGGCTCGCTCTGGGCATACGACATTTAAAAAGCCGGGATCAAGTCCCGGCTTTTGCTTTACGCAGGAACGGCGTCCCGTATCTTTTCCTTACGAACAATAAACTCCTGAAAGATGCTCACCAGGTTGCTGGTTATGAAGTAGAGAGCGATGGCGCCAGACGTATAGGCGACCGCACCAATAACAAGAGGAAGGATGTAGCGAGCTTGTATTGCCATCGCGCGCCCAAACTCAGCTCCCATCGCTTCCTTTGTAGGTGCCTCTCCAACCACAAGTCCTTTTGGTGGAACGGGAATTGCGTAATATGCCTGCACAAACTGTGTGGCTGCAGCAAGTACGGCAAGAATAATGTTGTGGCCTGCAATCACGAAGAAACCAAGGAATAGGGCAGAGAATGTGCCTGGATCAGACACAAAAGGGTAGAGGAGTCCTGCATTAACAACCTCCATGGATTCCTTGTAGAAAACCAAGTAGAGGGTAATGAGGACAGGAATCTGAATAAGCATCGTAAGGATGCTTGAGAATGGTTTTACGTTGTGCTCCTTATAAAGAGCAAACATGGTCTCTGCCTGCTTCTGCTTATCGTCTTTGTGAAGCTCTTTTAGTTCTTTTAGCTTAGGCTCAATGCGCTTCATTGCAGCCTGAGTCTTGAGTGCCGCCATTGAAAGAGGAAAGGTGAGCGCTTTTACGACAAGCGTAACGATAACGACCGCAAGCCCAACATCAGCACCTGGAAGCACCCCAACGAGGTAAATGAGTAAGTTATAAATCGGAATATAGAGAACTTGGTGGAAGAATTCAAACATGCTTCGTAGAGTATCAGATTATTGGCGTGTGCGCTCTATAAGTTCCGTAAGTTCAAGAGAGATCTCTTCAAAAGAAAGGGTTTGGGCGCCTGGACGGGCATAGACTATGAGTACCTGGGTAGGGGAACAGGTGGCCTTAAGCACCTCCCGGATACGACGCTTGAGCAGATGTCGTTTCACTGAGCTCTTCTCCACCTTTTTAGCCACAATCACCCCACAACCACTAATAGGCTCTGCAGAACCAAAGGAAACAGCAAAATGCGGGCTGGTGGCCCGCATTAAACCCTTCCCGCTCGTTACGCTCTCAAAATCCTTTCTGGAGAGACGCAGGCGACGGGGAGTCATGCTAGACAGTGAGTGCGGCGCGGCCTTTTCGGCGACGGCGCAACAGAACTGCCTTGCCGCCTGGGGTAGCGCCACGAGCGCGAAAACCGTGGGTCTTCGCGCGCTTTCGCTTCTTTGGTTGATAGGTGCGCTTTGGCATAGTTGTCCACAGGATAGTACCAGTACGACCCTCCAAAAGCAAGAAAGTGGGCGCTTCCGCCTTTCCCCAGGACGCGTATAATACGACGACGATGAATCGCTCTGATCCTCATGAACTCTGGGAACATGTGCTCGCGCAGGTTGAGCTCTCCATTTCTCCCGCAAACTTTAATACCTGGTTCCGCGACAGTTCTATAGTGAAGATAGAGGATGGGATAGTGCACGTTGGAGTACCAAGCCAATTCTTCCGTGATTGGTACCTAAAGAAGTTTCATTCACTGCTTCTTAAGGTTGTTCGTGGTGTGTCGTATGAGTACCGCAACATTGAGTACGACATAGTGAAAGATATCGCGCGCAGGCCCAAGGAAATAAAGCGCCCACAACCAACTGTTGAACTGCCGTTGAATGATTTCTACAAGAACAAGAGTGACAACCTAAACCCCCGATACACGTTTGATACGTTTGTGGTGGGTGCCTTTAATGAGCTTGCACATGCGGCAGCACAAGCGGCGATTAAGAATCCCGGCATTCTCTACAACCCACTCTTTATCTATGGAGAGACCGGAAGAGGGAAGACACACCTTATTCAAGCAATAGGGAATCAGTTTAAGAAACTCTATCCAACACGAAAGGTCTACTACCTCTCTTCTGAGCAGTTTGGTAACGAATACACTGACGCGATCCAGAACGGAACTGCTAATCGTTTCAAAGATAAGTACCGACACTATGATCTTTTGATCATGGACGACGTTCAATTCTTCACGAAGCGTGAAAAGACTCAGGAAGAGGTCTTCCATCTCTTTAACGCCCTCCACGACAACAACAAGCAGATCATCTTCTCCTCTGACCGTGCCCCTGCTTCTATTCCTGATATTGCTGACCGCCTCAAGGGCAGATTCTTGGCTGGCATGACCGTTGATATTGGTGAGCCCGATGCCGAAACACGCATGGCTATTGTCCGCAAGAAGGCAGCAGCGAACGGCGTCATGCTCTCAGACGAGGTTATTGAATTCGTCGCCACATCAATCTCAGGAAATATCCGTGAGCTTGAAGGAGTTATTAACTCTATTGTGTGTCACACACAAGTAAAGGGTGTTCCTCCAGACATTGCTGAGGTTAAACAGTCGCTACGCTCTTTCTCAAGACCAACAAAGACCGTGTCGGTGAAGCATGTAGTGTCTAAGGTTGCTGAGTTCTACGGTATTGATGAGGAAAGTATCTATGAGAAGACCCGCAGAAGGGAAGTGGTGCGCCCACGCCAGGTGATTATGTATATCCTTCGTGAAGATTTCAGTGTGTCGTACCCAACAATAGGGACCAAGCTAGGTGGTCGCGACCACACCACCGTCATTCACTCGTGCGAGAAGGTAAAGCGAGAGGTAGTAACGGATGCGGAACTTGCAAAGGAGATTCAAGATATCCGCAGCCTCTTGGTATAAGTCAGTGGATAACGTATGGAAAAGTACTTGCACAAGATGGGCACAGGAAGGGTAGAAGAGTCTAACTTAGAGAGAACAAGTACTTCTCACTTCATCCTATCCCCACTAAACATGTGTCTATTCAAAGCCCCACTAACATCTTCTCCTTTTTCTTCTCTCCTTTTTGGAGGCGTATACTATAGCTATGGAGAGGTTTTCCCCGTATCCACAGCCCTAATAATACTGAGCTTCGTATGATCATCACTGTAGAT
>CAZPVV010000059.1:0-3080 GCA_964590505.1 uncultured Candidatus Saccharibacteria bacterium
CTACTTTCTCTTTTCCGGTAGCTTCTTTAAGGGGCCCTGCTATCGCCTTACACGTATTCATAAGCGCGTGGTAGTCAGCATCATCCATCGCAAAGACGTACTCAGTGTGTTTCTTAGGGATAACGAGGGTGTGCCCGTCGGCAGCTGGCTCCTTAGAAAGGAACGCGATGTGTTGCTCATCCTGCCACAACACTTCGTGGTCCACATTTACGCCCGATACGATGTCACAGAAGACGCAACTCATAGGACCGTTTCTTCAAACCCATGTACAAAGCGTATGTCGCCTGCATGGAAGAGGCGCACGTCAGGCACGCCGTGCTTCACCATGATAAGGCGCTCTACCCCACCCCCAAACGCAAAGCCCTGGTATACCTTTGGATCAATACCTGCATTCTGAAGTACCGTCGGGTGCACCATGCCGGCGCCCATAACTTCAAGCCACCTACCCTCTTTGCCCGCTGGCTCAAACCACACATCAACCTCAACGCCCGGCTCAACAAATGGAAAGTAACTCGGACGAAAACGTACGCGTGATTCTTCGCCAAGATATTCCTTAAAGAATTGCTCAAGTGTACCTTTCAAGTGACCAAGAGTTACCCCCTTAGCGACAGCAAGCCCTTCATTCTGATAGAACTGTGCCTCGTGCGTCGCGTCCGTTGCTTCGTTACGAAACACTTTACCGGGCACAATAATGCGATACGGAGGCATAACTCCTTTTGCCATCATTGCTTCCATGTAACGCACCTGCATAGGAGATGTTTGTGTGCGCGGAACACGCGGTGGAGACTCAAGAGTCCAAAACGTGTCTTGCATATCACGAGCAGGGTGATCGCTCGGTATGTTGAGTGCATTGAAGTTATAGTGTTCGGTCTCTAGTTCAGGACCTTGTGCCACACTAAATCCCATACGGCCAAAGATGTCCGCGATTTCGCGAACAGCAATGGTAATCGGATGGAGTCGTCCCTCGTCCATATAGCTAGAGTATACCTGGAAATCCTCCACGAACGAACTAGAAAAAAGGGGTCATATTTGCTATGCTCAAAGGAACACACGGCATATGTCCGCAGAGATTATCTCCTACCCCTTCCTGTTCGCCGCAATCTACTTTGAAGTGTTTTTGCTATTGACCTTCCTCTCGCGTCCGGCTCGGGAGCGTCGTGAGAAGCCACTTTCAACCGCAACACCAACGGTTGCACTTATTGTTCCCTGCTGGAACGAAGAGAGCACCATTAAGGGAAGTGTCGATTCCCTTCTTGCCCTTGATTACCCTGAGGACAAACTTTCCATTGTTGTCGTTAACGATGGGTCCACCGACAACTCTGCAGAGATCCTTAAAGTCTATGATGGACATCCGCGCGTTACCGTTCTCCACCAAGAAAATGGTGGAAAGCACACAGGACTTAATGCAGGTATTGCAGCAACCGATGCAGAACTCGTTGGCTGTATGGATGCCGATTCCTTTGTTGACCCTTCGGCACTCAAAGAAACGGTTGGATACTTTGATGACCCAAAGGTGGGAGCAGCAACGGTCGCCATGTCCGTACACCAGCCAAACACCATTATTGAAGCTATGCAGAATGTGGAATACATCCTTGGTATCGCTCTTCGCCACATCCTTGCGTCCGTAAACGGACTCTATGTTACTCCGGGACCATTCTCCCTCTACCGCCGCTCCATCGTTCTTGAGGTTGGAGGTTTTCGTAACGGTCACAATGCGGAGGACATGGAAATGGCCCTACGTCTGCAGCGACACGGTTATTGGATTGAGAACGCTCCACGGGCGCGTGTCTATGCTCAAAGTCCAAAGACGGTACGTTCACTCATTAAACAACGTATCCGTTGGACTACAGGGTTCCTGCGTAATGTACTCTATGACTATCGCGATATGGTTGGAAATCCAAAATATGGCACGCTCGGGCTTCTCGTACTTCCGCTTGGATTCTTTGCAATAGTAGGAGGAATTCTTCTGACTGGAGTTGTGGTATACCGTTTTGTTGCAGATTCATTTGAAACCTACATGACCACCAACGGTATTCCACTTTCATACCTCCTAACACCACGTTTCTCGTTTGATTGGTTCTATTTCCCTATTACAGGTTTCGTCCTTCTCGCGCTTGTTGCCGCAATTGGCTCCATTATGTTCATCATTCTCGGCAAGAATATCTCCCGAACGCCAGGACCCCTTGGGGTTGGTATGCTCGGGTGGATATTCCTCTATGGACTCATTGCCCCGTTCTGGCTCGTCCGTGCCGTCTTTGATGTTGCCACTGGAACACAACGTCCTTGGCGTTAGTGTAGTAATCTATAACGTATGTCCCTACTTACTAAAAACGCATTGCTTTCCTTGCTTATCACGCTCGCTATTATTGGATCAATTGCCTATTTGATTGATCGGTTAAACCGGGAACGAGCAGCTGAACTCTCTGCAATACAAAACCAGCTCGCAACAGACACGCTTTCCATTGATACTCAGTTTGCTCTTCTTGAAGAGGGTGACTGTACCAATCTGACCGAAGGCAACGTGCTATCGCAAGAGGTAAACAGTTTGGCTGATAAGGTAGCCGTAACGGAAGAGCGACTTGGTAGTGATGACAAGCAAGTACTCCAGTTGAAGAAGCAGTACACCCTGCTCCAGATTCGCGACTATCTTCTAACCAAGCGCCTTGCTGAAGCTTGTGACCTTGATCCGGTCGTCGTGCTCTACTTCTACTCAAACGATGGAGATTGTGAGGATTGTAATCGTGCCGGTGCAGCACTCTCCTACCTACGTGAGACGTATCCAAGCCTCCGTGTGTACTCCTTTGACTCAAATCTTGACCTTGGCGCACTTAAGACTCTCCTTGCGGTAGAACGCATACAGGCTCCCTACCCAGCGTTCGTCATTGAAGGCAAACGCTCAAATGGCTTCACTGATGTAGAAACCTTTGAGAAACTTTTCCCGAAACGACTCTTTGATATGGCCACTGGGACATCTGCAAAGAAGTCCTAACGAAAAAGACCCTTCCAAACCGAAGGGTCTTTTTAAATCTGAGCCGCCTCCCGGACTCGAACCGGGGACCTTCACTTTACAAAAGTGTTGC
>CAZPVV010000060.1:0-2990 GCA_964590505.1 uncultured Candidatus Saccharibacteria bacterium
AGCTGAAGAGACCGAAGCTGCTCCTTTCACACCAGAAAGAAACCCTCACCAGATTGCAACGACAGCGCGCTTGGTTGCTTGGAAAGGAATAGATGGAGTTATTCGCGCAATTGCACTTCTCGTTTCCAAAATCCCCGACATACGTTTTGTCATTGCGGGTGATGGTCCTGAAAAGGAGCGATATGAGGCGCTTGCGCGTGAACTTGGTGTTGCTGATCACGTGGTATTCCTGGGGCGCGTCTCGCGTTCTGAAACATGGCACCTGCGTAAGAACTCTGCCGTATATGTCCTCAATTCAACCTATGAAGGCCTCCCGCACACGGCACTCACCAGCTTTGCAGCTGGTATTCCTATGGTTGCGACCAATATCCCAGGCACAAATGAAGCGGTGTACCACGAAGTATCAGGACTTCTCGTTGAGCCGGGCGATACGCAAGGTTTGGCTGACGCCATTGAACGCCTCCTTTTAGATGAGGCGCTTCAACAGCGTCTGGTAATGGGCGCAACAGAGCTTTTGAATAAGAAGTTCTCGTGGGAGGCGCACCTAGCGACTCTGTTTGGTTTTTTTGAGACGGTTTGCACGAAACCACTCCACAAAAGCTAGAACCCCGTCTTCAATAGAGGTCGTGGGTTCCCAATCAAGTACTGCTTTAGCGTGCACGTTTGAAGCATGCGTTTTTTCAACGCTCGGATGTGTGCTTGGGCGCTCCACCACGACCGCCTTCACGCCCGTTGCCTGCTCCACCACTTTCACCAACTTCTTAAGAGGAACGGGTGTTGAGCTTCCAATGTTTATAATGTCAAAGTCAATCGTCTCGTTCTTGAGTGCTTTGATGAGGCCATCAACGAGGTCACCAATGTAGGTGTAGTCACGAGCGCGCACGCCCTTTCCTGAGATCTCTATAGACTCGCCGTTCAGAAGCTTTTCAACCCACGTGTACATGACGAGCTTTGGTCGCATGCGTGGCCCATATGCATTAAAGATACGTACGCAAATGACGGGGAGCTTGAAGTTGTGCTGGTACGTGTACGCCAGAATCTCACCAGCCTTCTTAGAAGCTCCATAGGGCGATATGGAGAAGTCGGTGGAGGCGGTCTCTTTGTATGGTGCTTTGTTCTTGTTTCCATACACCGAGGATGAAGACGCGAACACGAAGCGCCGTACCTTCGTGTCTTTAGCACACTCAAGCATGTTCAATGTGCCGTTTACGTTTGTGGTGATGTACTCAGTTGGTGCAACAACCGCATGACGAGTATCAGCCTTCGCTGCAAGGTGTAGAACAGCGTCTGGTTTTTCCTTCTTAAAAATTTCTGCAAGCTTCTTTTGGTTTCTGATGTCTGCTTTATAGAAAGTGAAACGTTTGTTTGTCTCAAGAAGGCGCACGTTCTCCTTTTTGTATGCAACCGAATAGTTTGTGTCGTAGTTATCAATACCAATGACTTTGATCCCCTTTTCCTTAAGGAGTGCCTCGGCTGTATTTGAACCGATGAATCCGGCAACGCCGGTGATAAGTACTTTTTTCATATGATTGCCGGGGCAGTAGCGCCACTATACAATTTAAACAACATGCCCGCAAAAAAGGTTGCACTTGCTCCGATTCGTGACTTTCTAGGCACGCTCGGTTTTTCTCTTCACGAAGAACAGCCTCACATAAGTGGTGAACGAGAACTCCTGAGTCAGGAGAAGATGGTACTCATGGGAGAGTATGCGGGGAAGAATGTGGTCATCAAGATCAGCAATCATCCCAATGGAATAAAGGAAATACGTCACGACAAAGCGGTACGCGACATGATTGAACAGATGTCCTTTGCAACTGATGAGCTCCTACAAGCACGCGAGGTACTGTTTCGTGAGCAGGCAGGATACACCTTTCTCGTAACGGAATACATTGAGCAGGAGAAAATATTTGTTGACCGACCACTAGAAGAGCAGTTCTTCATTGCGCTTCGTGCGTTTGAAGCACAAGAGGGTTTCCACATGACTACCTACGAACACAACAAGCAAGTTCGTGACGTTTTTGAACGCTACACGCCAGAAACGTATCTCAACAAGTTTGCAGCATTTGCCGCCCAAATTACAAAGGATCACCCAGAATACACGGAGCTTTTAGAACGAGCAGAGTCGTTCCTCAAAGAGAACCGCACCGTACTGGAGCGGTACAACAATCACCTCATCCACAACGATTTTGTTCCGCACAACATGCGCGTACGAGGACGAGATCTGTACGTGCTTGATCAAACGTCATTCTGGTTTGGAAACAAGTATGAAGGATGGGCGAGGTTCCTAAACTATATGGTAGTGCACAATCCTGAGCTCGAGCGCCTTCTGGTATTACATATCAAAAGTCATCGTCCCGGCGAGTATCTTGATCTACAACTCATGCGGGTTTATAAGCTCGCCATGCTACTCAACTACTACGTCACCATTCTTCCAAAGACTTCAGGGAATGTTGAAACCATTACGCGCATGAGGATTGCGCTATGGACTACGGTGCTGTCCTCTGTTCTTGAAGACAAGCCCGTTGATCAGGCTCTCATTGAGCAATACACAAGAGAACGAAATGAGCTTCGTTCAGAAGAAGAGAAGAAACGTCAGCGCGAGTTTGCGCGCACTTAAACAAGTGCCCTCAATTGATCAAACAATTCCCGATTACAGACCGCATAGGTTCTTTGGGGATGCACATCAAGCGTCGCCGAATCTCCTTTCTCGTTTAGCATAAGCCCGCCTGCCTCTTTCAGAATCCCAAGAGCAGGTGTGATATCAAGAGTATTCATAAGTCCATAGATACTTGCATCTAGTCTCCCAGCAGCCACAAAGCAGGTATCAAGTGATGTGGAGCTAAGGTTAACCGTCTTCTTTGCGTGCTCCAGAAGATTGCGGTAGCTTTGTGCTCCCCAATCCCATAGTTCAGACTTTCGTCCGGTATGAAAGGAGTTTGTGGCGTCTTTAAGGTTAGTCGTCCTTGAAACATGAATAGGTGCTCCGTTTA
>CAZPVV010000061.1:0-2911 GCA_964590505.1 uncultured Candidatus Saccharibacteria bacterium
GTGTGTCTTCAACAAGTAGAACGGCGAGTAGCGGGCTTCCGACGTCAGTACGCTCCTTGAGGTACAGGTTAGAAGGGTACTCAAAGGCAAGACCAAAGTCCTGGTTTGCGTACGGAACCATACTTGCTTTTGAGTTTGGAGCTAGATTCTCCTCAACAAGAGGAACAGTGTTGTTGGTGAATAGGGTAAAGAGACCAAAGACAACAATAAGGGCTACGATGACGGCGATTGCGGTGTTCTTCTTCATATAGGGAAATAATAGCGCATGTATAGGATAGGATGTAGATATATGCATCCACTCATACTTTCAGGCATTGCGCTCTTTACGTACATGTCCACAGCCTTTATCATCGCTCTTTTGAAGAAGGATAATGGGGTTGCGGATATTGCGTATGGAGGCGGGTTTATGCTCCTTGCAGGACTTACGTACTACCTTAGTCCCGAAACTCCTGCTTCTATTATTGTTTCTGCCCTTACCTTCATTTGGGGCACCAGGCTTAGTCTGCGCATATTCAAGCGAAACTGGAATCGTCCTGAAGACTTCCGGTATGCCGCGTGGAGGAGCGAGTGGGGAAACACCTTCGTCATTCGTAGCTTCCTACAAGTGTTCATGTTGCAGGGCGCGATTATCTTTATCGTCGCGTTACCTGTGTTGCTTACAAACGTGTTTGCCGTACCGAGCTACACCCTCCTTACGCTCGTGGGTCTTGTTCTCTGGGTTATAGGTTTCTTGTTTGAGAGTATTGGTGACGCGCAACTGGATGCATTCATTAAGAAGCCCGAGAACAAAGGGAAGATCATGGACCAAGGGTTGTGGAAGTACACGAGACACCCAAACTACTTTGGGGAGGCGCTTATGTGGTGGTCAATGGCGCTCATTGCCGTGAGTGTACTCGGGGATCCACTCCTTATCGCACTCGCATTTGTTAGTCCGCTCCTTATTACATTCCTTTTGCTTAAGGTCTCCGGAGTTCCACTTCTAGAGCAGCGGATGGCGGGGAATCCTGCATGGGAAGTATATGCAAAGAAGACGAGTGTTTTTGTGCCGTGGTTTTTGCAATCCAGTCGCCAGCCAAAAAACTCTCCGGGTTCTCGTGGACATCTACCGTGACGCCAATAGATCCTTCGCGTGCATCCGTCGAAGAATTCACAGTGCTCTTGCGGCCTTCCGCCAGTTTTGCTGAAAGAAATTACTAAGTCCTTCTTCGCATAGATAAAGCATGTTACTAGTTAAACAAATAGTATTCAAAAAGCACCCGGAGGTTTCCCGCCGGGTGCTTAAATTTTTGGACGCCAAAGAAATTAGGCTGCAGCGCCCTCAGTTGCGATTGACCCGCAACCACCACCAGGATTCGCACAGGTGGCACGAGCACTCCACAGAGGCGGAGCGGGCCGGCCAAATTTCTGCCTGTACAACTCAATAGTACGCAGATCGCCGTCGAGATCGGCTGGCCCCAGGCACGGGTTGTGGTGGAGATAGTACCCGAAGTAGCGATTGCAGTCGTTGCCGTAGTTGACGGTGTCGAGAATGTGCGTGTGCCACACGACATCCACATCAGGCGGAGCACTGACCTTGCGAGCAGCGTTGTCTTTGCAGAGAGCCAGGAAGCGCCGGTACTCCTGCAAAGCCTCCTCGAGACGTTTTGCGCTCCATTCCGGGTGCTGTTCGGCGACCCGGATAGATACACGCGACAGATCCATCACGGGCATGATGGGAGGACGGACGTTCATCTTGCAGTATCCCTTTACTTTAAAGGAGCTAGAAGGAGTCTGCTCCTTTTGCATTATACGGTATAATATGGAAAAATAAAGTGCTAGGCCATGAGCTCAATAAAAACATTTTATGATGGGTTATACAGTAAAAACCCGTCAATCTTTCCAAACACTTCATCGGTCGTGCTTGATGAGGTATTAAAGCTTGTTTCTGTGTCACCAGGTAAAGCAGTGGACCTAGGTGCAGGCGAAGGTCTTGCGAGTATATATTTAGCCAGAAAAGGGTTTTCTGTGTTGGCAATTGATATTTCTGACTACGCCTTTTCAGCCATAAGGAAACTTGAACTACCGATTATCACTGAGCATCTCAATGTGGAAGAATTTTTTCCCACCTGCAAGTACTCAGTTGTTTGCAGCTTCTTCAGTTTTCATCATCTCAATACTGCTGAAGCTGCCAAGCTACTAAAACGCTTACAGCTTCAAACAGAACGAGGTGGAATTCATGTTTTTAGATTCATTACAAAAAACAGCGATTTCTTTAGAGAGAATACGTCCACTCAGAATTTCTATCCGAACAGAGAAGAAGTAGAGTCTTTTTACACTGACTGGAACATCATCATAGATAGAGTTGAGATTAGTCGCGCAGCTACGTCGGGTGCTTTGAACGAATCTCTAACGTTTGTGGCACAAAGGAGATAAATACCTCATTCCAGTTTCTGACTAGCGCCATACTTAGTGAACCAACTTTTGACACCCACCACTTTCTCCTGCATATTCTACCTATATGCAGGACAATGATGACATCACCATTGAAACAGACGACTCCGTAGAGGGAGGGTCTGAAGAAGAGCTTGAGGCCATGGAAGCTAAGGCTGACGGCAAGGTAGCAAAGCTTAAGAAGGAGATTGAAACACTACGCCGGGAGCGTCAGGAATATCTTGATGGGTGGCAGAGAGCCAAAGCTGATTACGTGAATGCGTTGAAGCGCTTTGAAGACGATAGGCTTCAAGCCCTTACGCTCGGCAAGCTTTCTATTTTCAAAGCATTCTTGCCCGCGATGGATTCCTTAATGCGCGCAAGGGAGGCGGGTGACATTCCCGAGAGCTTTGAAGGTATTGCAAAGCAGTTGGAAGATGCGGGAAAAGCACATGGACTCGTTTCCTTTGGAACAATAGGTGAGGCGTTCAACCCCACCCTT
>CAZPVV010000062.1:0-2771 GCA_964590505.1 uncultured Candidatus Saccharibacteria bacterium
AGTCGCGGGCGGGTTTGATGTCGTTGTTGCGTGCGAGATTATTGAACACCTCTACTACCCAGAACAGGTTTTAAAAAAGATTAGCGACCAACTTGTTCATGGCGGCATGCTGCTTGGATCTATCCCTCACGCGTTCTCACTCCAAAGCAGATTGCGCCTTATGCTTGCGCGTAAACAAGGAACCGCACTACAAGACCCAACACACATTAATCACTTTTGGGGACCAGAGTTTAAAGCACTCATAGAGAAAGCTGGGTTTGTTGATGTAGAGATTGTTGATATTGTGTCCGCCAAGTTCACTCTTCTTTCAAAACTCTTTCCATACCTGTTTGCGCACTCGTTTGTGTTTAAGGCAGTGAAGCCTCTTTAGGGGGAGCGATAAGCACCAGAGCAAGAGCAAGGACAAAGGAAACCAAGAGTCCTAGAAGACGGCCAACAACGAGTCCCCATAGGCCAAAGAAGAGAACACCGAGAAGTTGGAGCACGCATTGCAAGAATGGACTCAAGAATGAAAATACATACAGTCTGCGCACCCGCGCGTGTGCTTGAAGCGCCGATACCAAGACCTGTGTTAAAACCCCGCCAAGTGCAAGTCCGTACCATTGTGAGTAGGGAACCGACTCAAGGTATGCGGGGAATAAGAATGAAAAGAGTAGGGGGGCACAGAGTGCATAAATCCCTGCAGCAATAAGAATCCATGGAATGGCAATGAGGAGTCTGCGTCCTATGGTGACACGGACCTCTTCGGCAGTGCGATTAGCAAACTTAGGAAGAGCAGCTCCAGGCAAGAACTTAAAGAACCCACCAAGACGCTCGGGGATAGCCGTTGCAAACGCGTAAACGGCGAGTCCTCCTGCTCCAAGAAAATGGAAGGCGAGTACCGCATCTATTTGGTTTGCGATGGTAGAGAACGCGCCCATAACGCTGAGGTGTGTTCCGTAGGTGAGTGCACCCGTTTCAGATTCAGTGTGTGGAGTAATGTGCTTTCGTACTGCGCGATACGCAAGATAGTATCCGACAACTTGCACACCGAGGTTAAGAGCAATCAATATGAGTGGGCTCTCCGTTATATAGGCGGCACCTATGAGGAGGGTGTAGAAGGGAACATTGATCGCAAAGTTATAAAGAAACACTCGTTTGAAATCCTTCTTCCCAAGCAAGAACGCACTATACGTATTCCACGCATTTATAAGAGGAACGCCGATGCTGACGATGATGAGTCCAAGGCCAAGTACCACGTTCTCGTTAAGGAAGTAATACACGCTACCGAGTAGACCGACGATAATAGGAGCCCATACATACCGCAGTTGGAAATGAACCGCTTGTGTAAAGGTGTTTTCAAATCCGCGCGCCACACTCCCCGTGACGGCGGTGTTCATGCCGGTAAAGGTAAGTGCGCCGAGAATGGCACCGAGCGATAGGAGATACTGGTACACACCAAAGGTCTCTTTTGAAAGGTGTGCCGCAAAGGTCAAATAAAGGAGTAGAGAAAAGACGGTGACTGATAGGGTACCGAGATTGCCCCAGAAGCCGCTTCGAGCAAGGTAGCGCAGGTCGGTGCGGGTAAAACGCTCAATATGGCGTAGAAGGGGAGTATCCATGAATATAGAAATCGTACCACCAGCGAGGCTGGATACGCTTATATAACAGAAGAAGAGTGCTCCCCGTTACCTATATATAGGAAAGGACGTATTATACTGTTCTCTATGCTCACGAAACTCATACGCTATACGGTCCTTGGGGCACTTTTTCTTATTCCGTTTCTACCTCTATATGTTGCGAACGGTCTTTTCTTTCCATTCATAACAGGGAAGCATTTTATATTCAGAATCCTTGTTGAGGTTGCGGTCATTGGGTGGGGCGTACTGATGCTCCTTGATGTGCGGTATCGTCCACGCTTCTCGTGGATGCTCGTGCTGTATGGCGCACTTGTTGTGTGGATGTTTGTCGCTGACTTGTTTGCCGTTAATCCGCACAAAGCATTCTGGAGCAACTATGAACGCATGGATGGATGGGTAACACTCGTGCACGTGTTTGGGTTCTTCTTGGTTATTGCAGCCGTACTTTCTGCTGAGAATTTATGGAGACGATGGTGGATGACCTTTCTCGGAGCTTCCGCGTTTGTGTGTTTGTACGGGTTTATGCAGCTTGCTGGACTCTTCACCATTAACCAAGGAGGTGTTCGTGTTGATGCCACGATGGGGAACGCAGCGTACCTTGCAACATACCTTCTCTTTGTTATAGCGGTTGCGCTATGGAAAGGTTTTGAGTCAAAGGGTGCAATGCGCTACACACTGTGGGGCCTTGCCTTCATGCAGGGTATTTTGCTCTACCACACCGCAACGCGTGGAGCGTTATTGGGTTTTGTTGGTGCCAGCATATTAGGAACGGTTTTGTACTTACTCCATACAAAGGGAAAGGCACGGAAGGCCGGAGTAGGTATTTTGGTAGGACTTGCGGTCGTGATTGGCGCGTTCTTCTTGGTAAAGGATTCTGCGTGGGTGCAGACAGAGCCAACGCTGGCTCGTTTGAGTTCAATTACGCTGGCTGATGGCGCTACTCGTTTTGCCTTGTGGAATATGGCGCTTGAGGGCGTTGCAAAGCGTCCTGTGTTTGGTTGGGGGCACGAGGGCTTCAATTACATATTCAACGCCGGGTATGTCCCTTCGTTGTACGCCCAAGAGCCGTGGTTTGATCGGGCACACAATCTCTTTATTGATTGGCTTGTCGCTGGTGGTATTCCAGCACTCCTGCTGTTTGCGTCGCTCAGT
>CAZPVV010000063.1:0-2703 GCA_964590505.1 uncultured Candidatus Saccharibacteria bacterium
CTCTCGTACTTGAGCAAGACGCGCCTTAAGCTCGTCCTGAGACAAACCCTCAAATAGGTCTGAAAGGGCGCCTGCTTTAGATACAACAATCTGGGCTCCCTTAAGGAAGCCTGCAGATTGGTTCTTTGAGAACATGTTCCCGAGGAAACTAGCCATATATAACGCCACTATACCTCGTATTCTTGGTTAATTCTAGGCTCACTATAAAAGCAAAAACGCCTCCGTGAAGGAGGCGTTTTTGCTTAAGAAACTATTTACGCTTCTTTGCTGCACGACGCTTTGCAGGACGCTTTGCGGCTGCCTTCTTGGCTGGACGCTTTGCAACTGCCTTCTTAGCGACGCGACGCTTTGCAGGACGCTTTGCTGCTGCTTTCTTTGCTGGGCGCTTAGCTGCAGCCTTCTTGGCTGGACGCTTAGCTGCCTTCTTCTTTGCTGCCATAGATCTAGGTGAAAGTGATGACTGTGACTAATCGTCGACCCACTCATGCACAAGAAAATTCTACAAAGAAATTTTGTGCGTGAATGTGTTCTGTATTTCATTATCACGTGCAATTACAAAAAGTGTGCACGTAAAAATAATAATTGTGGATAACTAAAATGTTTACTCAAACTTTTTTTGGAACTGATTGCACTTCTCTTTCAATAAAAATGTTTGTTGTGTTCGCAACAACATCTCTAACATGATTGGCGATGCGCTCAACGTCTTCACTTGTTGCTCCAGGCTCGGTGACAAGAACGAGTGGCTGTCGCTTAAAGAGCGACGCATGTCCCATAGCAAAATCGTTCAAGTGAAGTACGTTATCGAGAATCCACGCAAGCGGTATCTTGACTCCTGTCTCCTGAGGAAAACCAGGAAGCTCTGGATACTCTCGTTTCAGACGTGCGTATTCCTCTGTTGAAATAGTAGGGTTCTTAAAAAATGACCCAGCCGTTCCATACACGCGCATATCAGGAAACTTCCGAGACCGTACCTGCCGCACGACGTGCGCAATTTCTTTGGGAGTATGCATGGGTGTTCCCGATGCTTTCTGCTCGGCGAGATCCTTGTAGCGTAATTGTGGTTCTCCGTCTTTTTGTAACGCAAAGGTGACGCTCGTAATGATGAGCCCTGGTTCTTTCTTAAAGCGACTATCACGATAGCCAAACGCGCATGCCTCATTACTCAAAACCATCTCTTCGTCTGTACTTAAATCGAGCGCATGGACTTCGTGAACAGTGTCCCGAAGCTCGCTCCCGTACGCACCAATATTCTGAACCGGTGCAGCACCGACCGTTCCTGGAATACCTGCAAGGTTCTCCATACCCCACCAACCACGAAGTGCCGCCTGAGCAACCACCTGGTCCCAGATCACACCTGCTCCTGCGGTAATAGTTCCCGCATCCTCATCAATAACCATATGCCCGAGCTTCATATGAAGCACAAGCCCATCAAAGCCGGTATCGGAGGCGAGTATGTTGCTCCCCTCCCCTATTGGAATGACGGGAAGGCCTTCCTTCTTTGCAAACTGTACGGCCTCTCGTATATCGGATAGTTCCACACACTCAGCGACATATCGCGCAGACCCGCCTACATGCAGTGTCGTGAGTGAGCTTAATGGTACGTTCTCTCGTAGAATCATCGGGCGCTCTCGAGATTTGTTAAGAATTGCATAGCCTGTGTAGCCGTTTCTGGGTGCTCTTTCATGTAGGAACGAATGAGGGTTTTGGCGTCTTCAACCCGGCCTGACTCTGCATACACCGTCGCAAGCTGGAAGTTTGTGGTGGCGTCATGAGGGTCAAGAACCACACGATACTCAAGCAGTGGTATAAGCTCCTTGAAATTTTTAACCTCGTAGTACGCCAGAATAACAATTCCGTTTGGAACTGTTGTCGTTCCAAAGTAGTCCACCAAGAATGTCTTAGCGGACGCGATGTCTCCTGAGAGAATTTCACCTGCAGCCACGTATGCAGCAAGATCACTAAAAGAGGTATCAAGATCAAACGCTCTCTTAAAGGCAGCGCGTGCTGCAGGATAATTCTTCTCCTGGAGCGCAAGCACTCCTTCCTCAATGATCAGGGTCTGCTTCTTTGGTGAGAGGGATTGTGCAATCGCAAGTTCCCTTTTCGCACCCGCATAGTCACCAAGACTACGATACGCATATGAATACTCAAGGCGTAGCCGGGCATCAGCTGGAGTTCGTTCAACTTCCTTTGCAATCTCCGTGACTGCCGCTGAGGCCAATGCAAACTTAACCTCGTTTGGAATTTGTGGTTGCGTTGATACTGTCCCTGCGTACGTCATGAGCTGCTCTCTAATCTCCTGGGTCGCAAACGGTCCACGTGCCAGAGCCCGCTCAAAGTAAGCTAGGTTCTCGCGCGGATCACTGCGTGGTGTGAGTCCTTGAATCAAATCATTCCCTGCTTGCATAGATGGAATGTTCACCGTCCACACAACAATAACTCCCAAGACGGCGGCAACAGGAAGCGCCATACTTCCAACTTGGGATTCACTCAACTTTGGTAACTCTTCCAGTTTCTGTATAGGGCGGGAAGACAATATGTGCGCGTACGCAAACAGTGCAGCAAGCGGTACATAACTGAAGAGGTTATCAAACACGAACATACCTTGGAACGTATAGGCGCCGATCACACTCACCAAGACAATACGTTCGTATTCATTACCCTTTCTATAGAACACAACGACTGACAAACCAATGAGCGACG
>CAZPVV010000064.1:0-2694 GCA_964590505.1 uncultured Candidatus Saccharibacteria bacterium
AGATCCAGGATGTCGGTCAAGCGGAACCAGCGTACGTCGTCTAATCCTCCCTTCCCTTCCGCAAGCTTTACCGGTTCAAAGTTACTCTTCGCTAGGAAGTAGGTAACGTGTTTGCGGAACTTTCCGCGCTCCGGGTGCGACGCTACGTATTCGTTCTCTCCAACCTTCTTCTCTATTTCAATATCAAGGCCGATCTCTTCCTTAATCTTACGAACCGTTCCTTGTGCAATATCTTCTCCCTCAAGCAAGCGTCCTTTGGAGAGCGTCCAGTGTCCAAACACGTCGTGCACGAGTGCGAGGAAATATTGTCCCTCGTGTTCCGCGTACACAATAGCTCCACCCAATTGCTCAACCGGAAGCGCTTCCCTCTTCACCTTATCTTTCTTGCCGGTCTCCTCTTTACCTGGCTCACCCATCTCCTTGTATACGGCACCAAGCACGCCGTTAATAAAGCGACCCGACGAGTCTCCACCAAAAATCTTTGCAAGCTCAATAGCTTCGTTTATTGCTACCTTAGCCGGCACCTGCGTGCGATCGGCAAACAACAACTCAAAAAGACCAATGCGGAGAATGTTGCGATCAACAGGCGCAATACGATCAAGTGGCCAATCAGGAGCGGCCTTGGTGATAACGAGGTCAAGGTCGGGTTGTTTTGCGAGCACACCCGTAAGGAGTTGTTCCATAAACGGCTTGTCAGTCTCATCTCCACCAAACTCATTCACGTTACGCAAAAGGATAGCGTTCACGTCTGCAACAGGTACGTGTGCAGTATCCCACTCAAAGAGTGTTTGTAGAACAACGGAGCGGGCGAGATGCCGATTTGCCATATATAGAAAGAACTATCAGTTAGAGTAGCAGTAACAAGCAACACCGCGCAAGGGCGCGGTGTTGTGTATACGCACGCGTGAGTCTTAGGAACCGGTTGCGTTGCGAGATGTCGCGCGTCCTTTGGTCATGCGACCGAGAACACCCTTGTTGTCTGACTTCGCTTCTTCAACGTGTGCAGGTTCTTTGTGTCCCATGCTTACGTTGAGTGCATCCTCCTTCTTTCCTTCGTTACGCTCACGTCGCTTCTCTTCTTTCTTAATAGCTTTCTTTCGTTCGGGAACGATAAGTTTTCCACGATACATGCCGGTCGTCTCATCAAGACGGTGTGGCAAGCGAAGCGCGCCGGATTCTTTATCCTTCACGATCGCATTCGCCGTAAGCGCGTGATGGCTACGGCGGTTTTTAGTATGGGAACTGGTGTGTCGCATTCGTACTGACATGGAGGCAACCATACCACGGGGCCCTCAAAAACGGAAGGTGTGGGCCTAAACGCTCGTTTTCCTCTGATTGAACTTCCGCAGGAAGAGCTCCCGGTGCTCGGGAGTAGCGCCATAGAGCGTGAGCGCTTCGTAGTGCGCTTTGGTCCCGTATCCCTTGTGCTTTTCAAACCCGTACGCCGGATACTGACTCGCCAGCTCCACCATATGCCGGTCCCGCAGTACTTTCGCTACAACAGACGCCAACATAATAGAAGGAATGGTGGCGTCCCCTCCTTCAATTGTCTTTTGCTCAAACTCAAGCGGTGCCGAAAGGAGCCCATCAAGAAATACTTTCCCACGTTCAGGTAGTGCACGCACCCCACGAGCAATCGCGTCACGCACCGTGCTGGTGAGGCCGTCTGTGTCTATCTCCTGTGCACTCACCCACTCCACACGATATGCAATCTCTGTCTGCGCTTCCAGTTGAGCAAAGATGGCTTCTCGCTTCTTTTCAGTAAGTGCTTTGGAGTCATTAAGTCCTGGGAAGAGTGCAATAAGATCAAGGTCGCAAGGTGCGCACACGAGACCAACAGCGAGAGGCCCTGCGAGAGGCCCTCGCCCTGCCTCATCCACACCAAGGACGTATTCCATAGGGGAAAGCATACCAGGACCGTCTCTGGTATTCTGAGGTTAATGAGTCGCTTCGTGCACCTACACACCCATAGCCACTATTCCTTCCTTTCGGCACTGCCGAAGATTCCTGAACTCGTTAAAGCAGCAAAGGATGCTGGTATGGAGGCTCTTGCACTCACCGACAGCGGAAACATTCATGGCGCCATTCACTTCTATAAGGAGGCGGTGAAGAAAGGTATCAAGCCCGTCTTTGGTGTTGACGCGTATCTTGCAGCGAACTCGCGATTTGAACATGATCCAAATGAAAAGACGACTCGTCTCGTCCTGCTTGCAGAAAATATGGAGGGGTACAAAAACCTCCTCTATCTCGTGACCAAATCTTTTACCGAAGGATTTAGTGAGCGACCGCGCATGGACATGGAGCTCTTAAAAGATCACCACGAAGGCCTGATTGCACTTGTTCCCTCGTTTGCAGGAGCTCCCGTACGTTTGCTTGGCGCTGGAGACAAGAATGCTGCAGCGGCCGTGCTTGAAGAATACGTATCACTCTTTGGAAAGGACAACGTCTTTCTTGAGATCACCCATCACCCAAAAGTTGCCGGACACGAGAAGCGCATGGAAGCGCTTGTAGAACTTTCAAAAACTTCAGGAGTTCCTGTCGTCGCTCAGCATGACGTCTACTACCTAAAGCCTGATGATCGCGAAGCGACGGAAGTATTGCGTCGTATTAAGCACGGGGCTCGTGGTCAAAACGAAAACGAAGACTTCTCGTTCGTCACTGAAAAGCAGATGCTGGAATGGTTTCCGGAAGACG
>CAZPVV010000065.1:0-1626 GCA_964590505.1 uncultured Candidatus Saccharibacteria bacterium
ATTTTCATACACACGGCAGTCTTCGTGGGGTTCTTCCTTGCTGTCTTGCTTAACGTCATTGAGCTTGAATCTATGCTCCTTATCCTCACGACTTTGGTGTCTCTTGAGGCTATCTATCTCTCCCTTCTTATCCAGATCACCGTGAACGAGAACACTCGGGCACTTCGTGAGGTTGAGGTAGACATTGATGAAATTCAGGAAGACGTTGAAGAACTGGGAGAGGATATTGAAGACATTCAGGAAGACATTGAAGAGATTAGTGAGGATATTGAGGAAATGAGTGAAGAAGAGAAAGAGGAAGAAGCTCGGGCTCAGTCAAAAGAGGACACCCTTGATCGTCTCACGGGAGATGTTCGCAAGATACTGGAAGACTTAGAAGCACTGAAGAAAGGAAAGTAGACTTTTCAAAGTCTTGTTTGTATGTGATAATCTCCGCTGTTTGAAAAGGGGGAAATAATGCCAAGTTGGCGAGTTTCAAAAAGCAGAATACTGAACCGTAGGGCCGCGCTGGACATCGGAGCCAATAATACCGACATCAAGCGACACAATATCTCCATTCTTGAGACGGATGCTGAGAAATTGGAGCGCAGAAAGCTGCTCCTCACCTTCACTCTGAAGATGAAGGTGAGGTTGCCGAATGGCCAGATCGGAACGGTTGAGCGGATTGATCACAATCACGCCGTTGTCTATGTGCGCGAGCCGTTTGGCCCACGCACCCGGGTGCAGTCGTATGCACCCAAAATGCTCACCCCGTTGTGAGCGAAAGTCGGGAAGCTCTTGGCAGAACGCCAGGGCCCCGACTTTTTCATTTTGCCCCAACCTCTATCGTTTGATACACTAGCTCTATGGAAAGGGTATTGGCCCAGAGGGGTCTTTTTGTACGTATAGAAACGCTCATTTAATATGGCGTCACTTACACATGCAGAAGAGATGGCACCAGCTGTGGAGACACACACGGCTGAGGTTGAGCACGCAAGCCCTATTCATGTCGTTTTGAAGGCCGAAGAGGTCGCGAACATTGGAGGGTTTCCCATTACGAACGCGCTTATCATGACGTGGATTGTGGTTGGCGTACTTATCGTTCTCGCCGCCCTACTTAAGCGCAAGCTTTCTCTTATACCAGGCAAAATTCAAGCTGGTGTTGAATGGGTATTTGAAGGGGTTCTTGGATACATGACCGAGATTCTAGAAAGTGAGTCTCTTGCGCGGAAATTCTTCCCGCTCATTATGACTATCTTTCTTTTTGTCCTTGTCGCTAACGAACTTGCTTTCTTGCCTGGTATTGGAACGGTTGGGCTTGATAACGGACACGGAGGTCTTGTTCCTTTCCTTAGAGCGCCTGCTGCAGACCTAAACCTTACGCTTGCACTAGCAATCATCTCGTTTTTCACCATTGAAATCACTGGTCTTAAGATGCTCGGCGGGGGTTCATATCTCATGAAGTACATAAACTTCACGAGTCCGGTCAACTTTGCGGTCGGTATCATTGAGCTCATCTCAAACCTCGGACGTCTGGTGTCTTTCTCTTTCCGTCTTTTTGGCAACGTGTTTGCAGGAGAGGTGATGTTGGTGGTGGCAGCATTCTTTGTGCCGTATTTGCTTCCCGTACCGCTTATGGGGTTTGAG
>CAZPVV010000065.1:1636-2639 GCA_964590505.1 uncultured Candidatus Saccharibacteria bacterium
TGTTTGCCATGCTTACCTTGTTCTTCATTAAGCTTGCGATCATGGAACCGCATGGGAATGAGAGCCACTAGGCTCTTGACCCCATGCGGCTCCAGGATGGGCCGATTACTAAATTAGAAACTTCATTATGGAATTGGAATCAGCACAGTTGATTGGTATGGCGATCGCCGCTGGCCTTGGTGTACTCGGTCCCGGCATCGGCATCGGACTTATCGGAGGACGTGCGATGGACGCTATTGGACGCAATCCAGAAGCATCAGGAAAGATTGTTTCAAACATGATTCTTGCGATCGTGTTTGCTGAGGCGCTTGGTATTCTCGCGCTTGTCGTGTCCTTCATCATCAAGTTCGTCTAACCACTCAAGGGCACTGCCCGTATTACTCGTATGGAACAACTCTTCGACGCATTCGGCATTGACTGGAAGCTATTGATTGCTCAGGCAATCAACTTCGGTGTGCTTCTTGCCGTCCTCACCTACCTCCTCTACAAACCAGTTCTCAAAACGCTTGATGAGCGCAAAGAGAAGGTTGCTAAGGGCGTACGGGACGCGCTTGAGGCAGAACACAAGCTTGCTGAAGCCGACTCCACAGCACAGGCTCGCCTACACTCTGCAGAAGGTGAGGCAGAGAGCATCGTTAAGGGTGCACGGGAGACCGCGCAAAGCGAAAAAGCGCGCATTCTTAAAGAAGCAGAGGCACGAGCACTAGATGTTGCTGCGGATGCTGAAGCACGTGCCAAGGAAGCGTCTGCGAAAGCTCTGCGAGAGAGTGAGCGCGAGATTGCACGCCTTGCAGTGCTTGCAACAGAAAAGGTTCTGCGCGAGAAGGCATAACACTATGCACACGGCCTACGCACAAGCAATACAGCGAATACTTAAGAACGGTACCACTGAGTCAGTACTCATGACCGCGCTTATGAAGCACCTGAAAGATGCGGGACGTCTTAAACTACTTCCCGGCATTCTTCGTTCCCTTCGTGCTGAGCAACAGCACAGCGAATCACG
>CAZPVV010000066.1:0-2513 GCA_964590505.1 uncultured Candidatus Saccharibacteria bacterium
GACTGCTTGAAACTCTTTAAGGTTGTAGGTGCGTACAATTGCATTACGAAGATAAAGCGACGGTGTCGTAACAATGTCAGCACTGCGCAACACAAAACCCTGCAACATCATAAGGAAACGAATATAGAGACTCCCTTCAGGGTTCGCAAGAAAGTCTTCAAGAAGTTTCTTTGTCTCTTTGCGCTGCGTTGCGCGCTCCCATGCCTCGTCACCCACAAACTTTAGTACCACAGGGATATGCCGAAGCTTTCCAACAAGTACGGCAGGCAGACCTGCCGCAACAGCATTCTGCACATAAATCACGTCGGCACCTCGAGATTCCCGGTACAGAACCAGAAAGTATTTAATGAGACGTAGCGGTAGTGGTCGGTTCTTGCTTACGGTAACTAAACGAACTCCCGGCATCTTCTCAGACGTCGTAGCGTATGCAACGACCGTGATGTCGTGTTCTGTATGAATACGACTGGTGAGTTCTTTGGTGTAAATAGCGGGCCCACCGATCTCCGGGATCACGAGTGGGGTGGCAAGGATGATTTTCATATATCGGGTATAGTATATAGCAACACATACAAAAGGCATGAGACTCCTCGTTCTAACGCAGATTATGGACCGCACGGACCCTACGCTCGGGTTCTTTGTGCCGTGGGTGGGTGAACTCGCAAAGCGTGTGGATAAGGTACACGTTATGTGTCTTCAGAAGGGCGGGTTTGAGTTGCCTGCGCATGTAACCGTTTCAAGTTTGGGAAAAGAGTCAGGTGGCTCGCGCCTCCTCTACATCATTCGCTTCTACAAGGAGCTCTTTGCACGTGGCTCCTCCTACGACACCGTATTCGTGCATATGAACCATGAGTACGTTATTTTGGCCGGGCTATGGTGGACGTTGCTTGGAAAGCGCGTGTATCTCTGGCGCAATCACTATGAAGGATCTCTTTTGGTTGATCTAGCCTCACTCTTTTGCACAAAAGTATTTTGTACCTCTCGCTATTCATACACCGCACACTACAAGCACACCGTCTTCATGCCTACTGGTGTCAATATTGAGTCGCTAATGCCAGAGATTGAAATTAATCGTGTCCCACGCTCCATACTCGCGCTCGGTCGCTTGAGTCCTTCAAAGAACCCTGAATTCCTTCTCCGTGTCTATGCACTCCTTAAGAAACGGGGTGTAGCCTTCACGGCTTCATTTGTTGGTGGAGCTAAGGAGGAGAAATATCAAACCGAGCTTGAAGCGCTTCGCGACAGCCTTGGTCTTCGTGACTGTGTTACGTTCGTCGGCGCTGTCCCTAATACAGAGACCTTCCGCCACTACCGCGCTGCTGACGTGTTCGTGAACGCAAGCAAAAGCGGCATGCTTGATAAAAGTATGTTCAAAGCAATGGCCGCAGGAGCTCTCGTTGTCTCGGCAAGCCTTGACCTTGCAAAAGAAGTCTCAGAGGAGTTCGTGTTTGAAGAGGGAAATGAGAATGATCTTGCCGATAAACTTGAACATCTGCTCTCACTAAATCCAGAAGAGCGCGCACAAGCCTCAGCTACCTTCTCACACGTTGTTATGAACAACAGCTTGCCTGTCTTAGCGGACAAACTGGTGAAAGAGATGTCCTAGCCTGTTGTGAGCTGATACAATTATTTTATGAACACAAAACCATTGGCCCTTAAGGGCTTTACCCTTATTGAGCTTATGGTCGTCGTTGCGATAATCGCCATTCTGTCTTCCATTGCGATTATTTCTCTAAACGAGGCGCGCGTGAAAAGTCACGATGCAGCTCGTAAGGTCGCTGTGTCCCAAGCGGGAAGAATCCTTACCGTCGCGTGCCCGATTCCAGCAGGTGGAGCAGGTGACTACGACTTCAGTGTTATTGCAGCACCTTTTGCTGCGCAGTATCCGCAATATGCGGCCTACGTCGCAAACATTCGTGACCCCAAAGAAAGTGGTTCAGAATCAGGATACCGTTATGTAGTCACAGCCGAAGGAAAGTGCGCCCTCTATGCGAATCTTGAGCGCAGTAGCGATGGAGTGGTACTTCCGATCACCACACCAACTCCAGGAGCTGGTACCGGCGTGTTTCAGTCTCCTACGGCAGGACCGAATGGTTCAAACAAATACTTCCAAGTTTCAAACTAGAAGGTAATAGGAATGACGAGTGACTGATCGTTCACCGGATCTCCTGATGGGTTGTCCTTCTTAAGCACGAGTGTGCCAAGAGATCCTGGAGTTTGCGCAGAATAGGAGATGCTTGCTGTGAAAGGAACGAAGTCGGTGGTCATCCAGTCTCCTTGAGCCTGTGCAATACCAGAGCCGATCACGTTGTTCCCTGCATCACGTACTTCAATGGGGAATGATGCCTCAAAGTACCACATACCACGTGCACGTCCGGTGACGGAGAGTGGTGAGCTGACGGTGGCGCTAATAAGTGGCGCATCGACCTCTATAAGATCAGGAATACCAGCTGCAGTAGACCCCTCAACATCCAAGGATGGATTGGTGTCTTCCTCAGTAAAGGAAAGACCAGATG
>CAZPVV010000067.1:0-2475 GCA_964590505.1 uncultured Candidatus Saccharibacteria bacterium
GCTCGCGGGCAAAGTCCTTCCAGCTTGGCGTAGATTCAAGCTCTAAAAACTGCTCGGGAGTCACCCATTGAGCTTCGCAGTGCTCAAAACTGAGAGTTATGTGAGTGATGCTCGTTTTTGCCCTATATGCGACCCGAACCACGGGCTCGTCGGTGTCCGTAAGACGCTCTTTTACCTTAAGTCCAAGCACCGTAAGGTCCGTAACCTCAAGACCCGTTTCCTCCATTATTTCTCGTCGTGCACTTAGTTCAGGATCTTCCCCACGCTCATACATACCACCTGGTAGATCCCAAGTAAGTGGGCGCGTGGGCGCCGTTGCCGCGCGCAGAAGGGTGAGAAACTTCCCTTCATCGTTAAAGATAAAGGTTTTAATCACCAACAAGGTTTTGTGATCGTTTCGGGTCATGAAGTGCAGTGTATCAGGTGTAAGCTAGAGGGAGAGCTGTCCGTCTACATATAGAGAGCTTCTTCATGAAGTCTTAAGGTGTCTACCGTCATACTTGGCCTAAAGCAATTAATTAGCACTAACACCCATCTCTATGCGTATTCTCATTGTTGAAGACGAAGTAAAGCTCGCTACCGCACTCAAGAAAGGTCTTGAGATGAAAGGCTTCACGGTTGACTGGCTTGCCGATAGCGAGAAGGCACGCACCCGCATACTCCTCTATCGTAGTGAATACGATCTCATTCTGCTTGATCTCATGTTGCCAGGGATTGATGGCGCCACTATTTGTCGTGATGCGCGTGCTGAGGGTGTCACCACTCCTATCATTATTTTGACCGCACGTGACGAAACCGAATACAAGATTGATCTCCTTAATCTTGGTGCAGATGATTATGTCGCAAAACCCTTCTCCTTTGACGAACTTATTGCGCGCATTAATGCCGTGCTACGTCGTCCTGAACAATCGCTCCCAAGCGTGCTCACTATTCGTGACATTAAACTAGACCCAACCAAGCACTCCGTTACGAAAGGAGGAAAACCTGTTACCCTGACTCTTAAGGAATTCGCTCTCCTTGAGTTCTTTATGAGAAGCCCGGGCGAAGCTATCCCACGTGAGCAAGTCATGGACCACGTGTGGAGCTTTGACTTCCCCGGCTTCTCGAACGTGCTTGATGTGCATATGAAAAACCTCCGTAAAAAACTAGATACTTATGAAGACGGTGTACCACTATTTGAGACCATTCGCGGCGTGGGCTACCGCCTCAACGGATAGCTATCGGTACAACCCGTTCGTGCGGGCTACCGTAAACGTCATACTGCTTCAGGTTGTTCTGATCGTCCTTACGATCGGTGTGTTCTGGTGGGCCTTAGGGTATTCCCAGAGCCAAACCTCAGACTCTATAAGTGAGCACACACTTCAGGACGTACAGGGCGCGCTTCAAACCACCACCAACACTCAAGCCCAGTCTATCGAGATCGTGCGTACGAAGACGCTCATGTACGCTTTCTTTGGCATTATTCTTCTTGCCGGCATGTTTGGGTTTTTGGTTGCGCGCTTTGCGTTGTGGCCGGCGCGTAATTCCCTACAGTTCCAGAAACGATTCATTGGAAACGTGGCGCACGAGATACGCACCCCAATGGCGATTATAAAGACGAATACGGAGGTCGCACTCATGGATCCGAGCATTAATGCAGATGTTCGGGATGTGTTTGAAGACACCATCGTTGAACTTGATCGCATGTCAGAAACCATCAATAACCTCCTTACCTTTGATACGCTGGTGCGTCCCGGAAGTATGAAATTGTCATCCATAGACATGGGACAACTTGCGCAAACCGTTGTCGCCCGACACCAAGAACTTGCCCACTCCCGCGGCGTTACCCTCACCGTCACAACTGACGACGAAATATACAGCATGGGCAACGCAACCGCGCTTGATCAGGTGATCACGAACTTGGTAAAGAACGCGATCAACTACACATCGAAGGACAAGAATAAGTCAGTTGCGGTATCCGTACACGCGGACGAAGACGCGCAAGTGATTGTCACCGTGAGTGACGAGGGTGTAGGTATTGCACAAAAGGACCTGGACCACGTGTTTGAACCCTTCTATCGCGCCGACTCATCGCGCGCTCGTAACGTCGGTACAGGGTCGTCGGGACTCGGGCTCGCTATCGTGAACGAGATTGTACGTGTGCACCACGGTTCTATCAGTATTAAGAGTGCACTCAATCAAGGCACGACCATAAAAGTTTTCCTTCCTCAGGTCAATGTACCTGCTCCCCGCGAGCAACAGAGCATGAATGAGATATCTATTGTGCACGCAGGAAACCCGAAGACTAATTCTTCAGTCCGTCGCCCTTCATAAGGTCGTGTTGCGTATATTGTATGTCATCAAGAAGTTTCTTCGTGTTTCCGTGAGATAACAATCCTAGATAGGAGCTCAGTCGTTCCTTGGATGTGTTGTTTCTAAGTCGCACAAACATCCTCCTTTTGCTTACCGTCCTCAATACTCGGTGATCTGGGAAGT
>CAZPVV010000068.1:0-2469 GCA_964590505.1 uncultured Candidatus Saccharibacteria bacterium
TATCCGTGTCTTTGATCCGGTGACGATAGTGGGGGACTACAAGCTTGTAGCAAATATTCCGTACTACATCACGGGAGAAATAGTCCGTCAGTTTCTAACCGCCACACACAAACCACTCTCAATGACGGTATTGGTCCAGAAGGAGGTCGCGGAGCGGGTTGCGCGCTCCAAAAAGGAGAGCCTTCTGTCGCTTGCGGTAAAGGTATACGGGACGCCACGCTATGCATTTACCGTTCCTCGTGGAGCTTTTGTACCGGCTCCAAGCGTAGATTCTGCGGTGCTTGTTATTGATGATATCCAAAATCCTTTTGCGACGCCCGAGGAAGAACGTTGGTTCTTTAGTATTTTGCGGGCCGGATTTGCACACAAACGCAAGCGACTGCAGAAGAATCTTGAGGAAGTGGCGAGTAGGGAGGGGGTCTCTCGTGTTTTCGCTGAAGCAGGGATGGACGTAAATGTGCGTCCTGAGACAGTTCCGCTTCCTGTTTGGAAGATGCTTGCACACAAACTCACACCTTCGTAATACACATGTATATCTAGTGAGAGTGCGGGTGCGTGCGTGATACCATATATATAGTGTCTATCCCATCCCTTACACCCCGAACCAAACGTATCGCGGGCGCTCTCGCTGTAGCACTCTTGCTTATTGGTGGAGCCTACGTGGTCTCAGGTCCAAGCATTTTTTCCTCCAAGCTCGTAACAGCTGAGTCAACGGAAGAGCTCCTCAAGATCTTTGCAGCCAAAGATACTGATACTGATGGTCTGCCCGATTGGCAGGAAGCACTTTATGGAACTGACTCCACAAACCCGCACTCCTTTAGTGCATCACTCACTGACGGAGAAGCATTTGAGCAAGGACTTCTGAAGCCCAAGTTTGAAACAGACACCTCAGGACTTTCCCCAGACCTTCCAGAGATTGAAGGAATTGACGCAAAGCCCGGAACTATCACCGATACGTTCGCTCGCACGTTCTTTGATAACTACATGAAAAGTCGTGATGGCCTTCCGCCTGACGAGGCTGAACTTAATACATTTATCCAGGATGCTCTGAAAGACCTGGCCAACAGTCAGCGTGCAAATGTTCCGTATTCAATTGCAAACGTTCGTATTTCAGGACAAGGTCCTGAAGCGTTGCGTGCATATGCCGTTGCTATCAGTACTGCATTTGATACCAATACCGTGCGTGTTCCAAAGAATGAACTCTACTACTTTACCGATGCTGTTCAAAAGGATGACAAGGAAGCATTAAAAACGGTACGCAGTATCGCAAATGCTTACAAGAATATGTCGGCAGCTGCTATCAAAGTGTCTGTCCCAAGTGACGCACAAGCGGTGCATCTAAAGCTTGCAAACACCATTGCCTACATGGGCGTGGTGACAGGTAACCTGGGGGCTATTGATACTGACCCGCTACGAGGCATGCTCGGTATGATTGAATACAAAACTGCAGCGGATGCGATGATTGCATCCTTCAAGGAACTTGATTCAGTGTTTGCAAGTCAGGGGGTTGTGATACAGGAGGGGGAGCCAGGATATTCAGTCTATAGAACCAGTAGGTATGCTGCCCAATAGAGTATGAAAAAGACAAAACGTATTCCTTCCGCACTCGTTTCTCTTCTTCTTATGGTGGGTGTACTCGCTCCTATCTTCCCCCAGCCTGCAAATGCACAGGTGCCGGTTCCACTACCGGTTATTGCATTACCAGGCTCTCAAGTAACGGACTCACCAAACCTCTTTGAGAACGCCATTTCTGCTGTTAAGAGTAGTTGGTTAGTGTTGAAGGAATCCTCGCTTGATACCATCGCGTGGAAAGTGGGTCGTGAGCTTATCGCATCAATTTCAAAGAGCACCATTAAGTGGATCAATTCTGGTTTTAATGGGTCACCTGCGTACGTTACTGACCTGCAGCGGACACTTTTAAGTGTTGGGGACAAAGTCGCAAATGATTTCTTTAAGGAACTTACCGCAAATCAATCTATCGACTCGCCATTTCGTAATATCATCGCTGCCTCACTTCGTGATCAGTACTACCGTTCAACCGGGAGGAACTCTTACTTCAACCTAAACCAGTACACGCTCAATCAGTTCTCGCAGAATCCGGCAGCTTTCTTGGGTGGTGACTTCTCGCAGGGTGGGATTCGTGCGTGGCATGCGTCAACACTTAACTGTCAGAATAATGCGTTGTGTGCGCGTCAGGCTGCTGAAGCCGAGCTCTATGGCCGCACGGGCCAGGCTCAAGGTGGCACTATTCGCGAGCTCGATTGGGGAAGGGGATTCCGATCAGATCGTGGAAACTGTAACCCACCAGGGCAAGATGCAACGACTATGGCGGAAGCTACTGCAGTCTCTCTTGCTGAAGTAGACAACTGTGTCGGCAAACCAATCATCAATCCGGGAGCAAACATTAATGCGGCACTTGAGCGCGTGACCGGCAACGAACGAGACCAACTCAAAATCCCTGATGAGTGC
>CAZPVV010000069.1:0-2363 GCA_964590505.1 uncultured Candidatus Saccharibacteria bacterium
CGGGTGAGCATTTGGTTTTTTTCGTCACCACGCCAGTACGCTCCAGCAACGCGATCAAGTACAAACGCATCAGCTTTCAAGTCGTGTGCTGGGTGCTCACTGTGTCCTCCACGACACAAATCGGTGAAGTCACCTGCGGTGTAGAGCGTAATAGGGTCACCCTTGGCGACTATCTCATCAATAAGTTCAAGCTTGTAGGGGTTGCCTGCAAACCGATCCCGCGCATCCTTCTCAGAGACCTCAGTCCCTGTCATATCCTTCCAAGTTGGAAGCAATTCCTGCATAGCGGAGAGCAGGGAAGCAAGTTCGTTCTCTGAAGGCGCGTCGCCACCAGAGAAATCAAAATCATAATAGAAGCCAGTATCAATAGCGGGGCCTATGGTTGCGCGTGCGTGCGGGTATCGTTCCTGTACGGCAGCGGCGAGTAGGTGGGCCAGCGTGTGTCGTTTTTCTTCAAGTGAGGGCATAGGGAAACGATACCATAAGTTAGGAAAACGGCGGCTCCTTGGGTGGGAGCCGCCGTTTCGTATGCGGTTGGGAGAACTAATCGATCACCGTCCCGGGACCTTCCTGGCTTGAAAAACCAGAGAGCATGGTCCTGGGTCGGTGCCTGAGCGCTTCTCCCAGCTTGTGGTCAAACTCCTTCTCAAGCTTGGTGAAGCGCCTGTCGGTGTGCGCGGCCAGGATCTTCAGAGCCTTCTGGACGAGAGGGTTCATGAGCTTGCCCTCGTCCGCCAGAAATTTCCCGAGGACCGCGATGGCGGTTTCTTCTGGCTTGTCAGCCATTGTGTTCTCCTTGTGCGCTCCTATAGCGCCTGTCGGCACCCTATCACAAAGCTTTCAAGTTCTCTATAGAAAGACTTGTCTCACCATTCCTGCCTGAAATAGTTGCTTTCACCAGCAAACACGTGCCCGGTACAAACAGGTGTCCGAAGTCTTTGTATAGCTTCGTAAAAACAACGGCTTCAATAGAGTCGGTCTTGTCCGCAAATCGCACAAATGCCATTTTCTCTCCTTTCTTCGTGAGGATGGTGCGCACCTCTTCAACAAGAACGGGAAGAATAACCGTGAGGCCAGGAGTTGGTTCCGCACGAATGCCGGCAATCGTGGTGTGTGCTTTGGCGAGTGTGTCGCTAAACGCATCCAGTGGGTGACCAGAAATATAAATGCCCAAGAGTTCTTTCTCCCAGAGAAGTTTATCGGTTATGGAAACCTCGCCTGAAGAGGGAGGAAGAGAAAGTGTAGGAGCTGCGAGCGTACCAAAGAGGGAATCTTGTGAGGTCTTTGCGGTGGCGTCACGATGGAACGCAAGCAGGGTCTCAATGTGCACAAGCAAATTCCCACGCTCGCCAAGCGTATCAAGTGCCCCACACTTAATGAGTGCTTCAAGAGACTTGCGGTTAAGTGATCGCGACCCCACGCGACAGAGAAAATCAGACAGGGACGCGTATGGTCCGTGCTCGGTGCGCTCCCGAATGATCTCTTCAGACACACCCTCACCAAAGTTTTTAATGGAGGTGAGTCCAAAGCGAATAGAGTCAACTGCCCCCTCTTTTGCAAGCACGACCGTGAAGTCGCTCCCACTTTCGTTTACGTCAGGAGGAAGGACGGGTATTGCGAGTCGCTCACACTCAGCAACCAGTATGGCAATCTGCTCTGTATCACCCGCGTCAGCTGTCAGCAGTGCCGCCATGTACTCAACTGGATGATTGGCCTTCATGTATGCCGTCTGGTACGCAACTTTGCCGTAGCTTGCGGCGTGTGCCTTGTTGAATCCGTAGGCGGCAAACGGCTCAATCAATTTCCAGAGTTTTTCCGCATGCGTGCGAGAAAGTTTCCCAAACTCCATGAATCCCTGTAAAAGCTTTTCTTTCTGCGCCTCCATTTCTGCAGGAATTTTCTTTCCCATAGCTTTGCGAAGCGTGTCTGCTTCAAGCCACGAGTACCCACCAAGGGTGATGGCGGTCAGAAGAACGTCGTCCTGATACACCAGAAGACCGTAGGACGCATCAAGGTATTCCTTCATACGTTCGTCCAAGTAGTGAATGAGACGAGGATTGTGTTTGCGCTCAATGTACTGAGGAATAGTTTCCATCGGTCCTGGACGATAGAGCGCCACCATCGCGTTGATGTCGTTGATGGTAGTGGGGCGTAGTTCCTTGAGATAACGGGTCAATCCTGAGCCGTTTAACTGGAAGGTTCCTTCTGTCTCACCACGCGCGAGCATCGCAAACGTCGCCGGATCATCAACGGGAACATTTTCAATATCAATCCAGCGGTCACGCGTCACACGCACCCGCTCCACGGCGTCTGCAAGTATGGAAAGGTTTTTGATACCCAGGAAGTCAAACTTCAAAAGACCT
>CAZPVV010000070.1:0-2291 GCA_964590505.1 uncultured Candidatus Saccharibacteria bacterium
ACATCAATCTTGACGGTATTCTTGAGTAATCAAAAAGATACGTTGCACATAACCCGCATGACCTGCGGGTTTTTGCATAATTAGACCAAGGAGTATACTTATACACGGAGCCGCTTCTTTAAACGCAACTTGCTTATTTTTAGGGAGTCTTATATTCACGTAGGTCTCTAAAGCGTTCGCTTTTAATGACTACGATGCGGGCACCCACGTGGCATACAAAAGTTGCCACCCAGGAGGCGGTTCCGCAAAAACCCACACGCGAGTGTGGGTTTTTGCGTGCTAGAGTATTCCTATCATGCGTCTGTTGTGGTTGCTTATGGTGCTGGTGCTCGCAAGCTGTCTTGCTGTTATTCATGCGTGGGCCCTGTCAGCGTATTTGTATTGGCGTATTGTCTGGCTTGATATGCCGGTACACCTGCTTGGGGGACTCACGATTGGTATGGGTATCATTGCACTCCTTCGCGTATTTCGTCCTTGGGTATTTGTCGTGCTTATGGTGCTCGCGATTGTGGGATGGGAAGCGTTTGAGCTCCTGATTGGTATTCCTCGGGAGGCGAACTTTGTGTTTGATTCAGCTCTTGATGTGCTCATGGGCGCACTTGGTGGTGTGGTCGCTTATTTCCTCGCTCGTCTTACCCTATGGCGCTCCGCATAACGTTTGTCGGGGGCGCCGAGAGCGTGACTGGCTCTAACTTTCTTATAGAAGGGACCGAAGGCAGACTCCTCGTTGATTGTGGGCTTATACAAGGGAAGGACGCCTCTATCGTTGAGATGGCGAAACCTTTTGCATATGACGTTCCGTCTCTTGATGCGCTTGTTATTACGCATGCACACCTGGACCACATCGGGCGCGCACCAAAACTCATACGAGAGGGCTTTAAGGGGAAGGTGTATGCAACACATCCGACGCTAGATCTGATGGATATTATGCTTCGGGACTCGGTAACGCTCATGGCGGAAGATGCGGCTGCGCACAATATCCCGCCGCTTTATACCGAGAAAGATGTTGACGCACTTATGTCACGTGCCGAGGTTTTGGCGCTTCATGAGGAGAGGCAGGTTGCGCCAGGGCTTTCCATATATCTGCGCCAGACGGGGCACATTCTCGGGTCTGCGAGTGTTCGTATTAAGGACGCTGACGGCACCACACTCGCGCTCACGGGCGACATCGGCAACACGCCTAATCCGTACTTGCCTGACGCAGAAGCGATACCTGACGCAGACGTTATGGTAGTTGAAAGCGTGTATGGTGACCGAACCCATGATCATAAGGGAGAAGAGCGCGTGAAGGCGCTTCAGGAGGCTCTTGCCAGAGCCATTAAGCGCGGGGGAACTATTCTTATCCCCGCGTTCTCTATTGAGCGTAGCCAATTGATGCTCTATGAGATCTCAAACATGATGGATGCGGGAGATCTTCCTCGCATCCCAGTATTCCTTGACTCACCACTAGCCATAAAGGTGACGGAGTTGTATGAGAAGTGGGGAGGCACGTTTTTCAAACCAGAGGTGCAGGGAGAGATTAAACGAGAACACAGCATATTCCGTTTCAAAGGATTCCAAGACACACTGTCTCGTGAGGATTCAAACGATATAGATGCGGTCCCGGGCCCCAAGATTATCCTCGCTGGAGCCGGAATGTCGCACGGCGGACGAATTGGCCGTCACGAAGCTAAATATCTGCCGGACCCTAAGACGACACTCTTTATTGTGGGATACCAAGCACCCGGAACTCCCGGAAGAATGCTTCAGGGAGGAGCGCCTAAAGTACATGTGAACGGGCGTGACATACATATGCGTGCAAAGATTGAGCAGTTCTCGGGGTGGTCTGCGCACGCTGACAGGGATGGGCTTATGGCGTTTGCAGAACAGTCGCTACCACGCACCAAAACATTTCTGGTAGCACTTGGAGAGCCTTCCTCTGCACGATTCCTTGCGCAGCGCATACATGACTACTTAGGTGTAACGGCCGTGGTGCCGACCGAGGGTGAGACGTATGAGGTGACGAAGGCAGGAGTGAAGAGGGTATAGCAAAAGCGCCCCATGTGGGGCGCTTTTGGTTTACTGAACCTGCTTCAGAATTCGTGTGAAGATCTCCGGATGCTTCTCTGCAAACTCAGAGAGTACTTTACGATCAAGACCAAAGCCCTTGCCCTTCAATAGGTTAATGAAGGTGCTGTATGACTGGTATCCGTTCTCACGAATAGCGGCATTAAGACGAATGATCCACAGGGAGCGGAAATCGCTCTTCTTGTCTTTGCGATGTGCAAAGGCGTTCTTTCCTGCGTGTACCA
>CAZPVV010000071.1:0-2266 GCA_964590505.1 uncultured Candidatus Saccharibacteria bacterium
GCTTCTGGTTCTCGCGGCCATCTTCTGGAAGCCCCGGCCGAAGTACCGCAGCCCGAGCACCCGCGGGCACTAACCCACACCACGGCCGGCCAAAGGAAAGGGCCCTCGCTTCTCGCGAGGGCCCGATCTCTTTTCCCTACTTAGGAAACCTTTTCAATAGTGTAGGTCTGTTTGCCGTTTGGCGTTTCAAACGTAAATACGTCTGCTTTCTTCTTTCCCATAAGAGCAGCACCAAGTGGTGAGACGTGGGAGAGCTTTCGCTCGCGCATGTCTGCTTCCTCACTTCCCACAATCGTATACTCGTGTGGCTCGCTGGTGCCTTCGCGCTTAATCACTACTTTAGATCCAAAACCAACAACGTCTTTCTTCTTGCCGTCAGTCACAATCTTTGCACGCTTCACGAGCTCCTCAAGTTTGCGAATGCGCTCTTCAGTTGCTGCTTGTAGTTCGCGTGCTTCTTGGTACTCTGCGTTTTCCGAAAGATCTCCGAGTGAACGCGCATATTCAAGATTCTTTGCAATCTCGGTACGACGAACCGTCTTCAAGTTCTCGAGCTCCTTAACCATCTCGTCGAACTTCTCCTGGCTCACCATTGTTTCCTGCTCGGTCATCATGAGAATTTACCTTACTTAGTTCGCCCCATTCTACGTGGTAGCGGGCGGGCGTCAATATGGACTATTCAAGAGGCGCAAGGCCAAAGTATTCAGGCGCCGTCCTACGTAGCTCAGACAACGCCTGGTGTACCACATAGATGCCTCCAATCGCCGTCCCTGCGGGCCCGCGCTCCATCACCACGGTATACACATACTTAGGATTGTCGTACGGAAAGAACCCTACTGCCCAGGTGTTGTACCACTCATTGTTTGCACCAAGCTGTGCCGTACCGGTCTTCCCTGCAATCTTTACATAGGAAGATAGGTCGTTAAGCCCAATGGACGTTCCTTCAGTTACACCCTGCCGCATACCCTCGCGCGCAACGCGCAGAGCCTCCTTACTTATCGCAATAGTTTTTCCCTCCGGCACGCCACCAACCATGAGTGTAGGACGCACAAGCTTTCCGCCGTTCGCAATCGCTGCGATAGAGCGTGCTGCTTCAAGTGGCGTTACCTGTACCGCATACTGTCCAATAGCGGTATGGTACGTGTTTCCAATCCGCCATGGCTCACCATACGTTTTTTCTTTCCAGGCAGGTGTGGGCACAAATCCACTCTCCTCACCTTCTATTTCAATACCCGTTGGTTCGGTCAAACCAAAGGCGCTGTACCAAAACGCGAGCCTCTCAATCCCCAACCCCTTCTGATCCCCAAACCCGCCTCCAATCGTATAGAAATACACGTCAGACGACACCGCAATTGCGCGCCTCATATCGGTGTCTCCGTGCGCCTTCCAGTCGTTAAAGATAGTTGGCTTGGACGCGTCATAGGGGTTAGGCACCACCAACCGACCACGGGAATAAATAGACTTCTCTGCGCTAATAACCCCGTCACTAAATGCTGCCGCTGCAATCATGGGCTTTACGATAGAGCCGGGGGTATAGAGCCCCGAGACCGGGCGATTGAGGTATGGCTGGCGGTAGTCGGTGCTGTATCCATTAATCACGTCAGCTGGAGTTCCTCGCGAAAGAATGTTTGAGTCATATTCTGGATAGGAAACCAGTGCATGTATTTCTCCTGTCTCAACATCCATAAGCACGGCAGCTCCGCCCTGATACGGAATCTTATCGGCAAGTCCCTTCACCGCGTGATAGAAAGCCTCCTGTGCACGAGCATCTATGGAGAGGGTTACATTCTCCCCATTTACGGGCTTACGCACGCTCCCTTGCGACTGCACTTTCCCAAGCGCATCCTCTTCAATGAGGAGCGTGCCGTTAGCACCCGCCAATCGCTCATTGAATGCTTTCTCCATCCCCGCGAGGCCGGTAATGTCAGTGTCGTAATAAAAACCAGAACGATCCTTTTTGGGATAGGACACATACCCGAGCACACTTGAAAATCCTGGTGTGCGATACACGCGCATAGGATGTCCATCTTCTCCCGGTTCATTTGTCACGAGCGCCGTTCCGTTGCGGTCCGTTATCGCCCCCCGTTGCGCGAACAATACTTCAGGACGCAACCGATTCCTTTCACTCTGCGCTGCGTACGTTCCACCTTGTACTAAACTCAAGTTCCCGGCTTGAACCACAAGAACCAAGAAGATGAGTACCACGGCACCAAGAAGCGAGAGATATACGCGCTCGGGTAGTGGCTTTTCCAGATTTCCTTCAAGG
>CAZPVV010000072.1:0-2166 GCA_964590505.1 uncultured Candidatus Saccharibacteria bacterium
CTGACCAATGCGCTTTTCAAACTCATCAAACTTCAGTGGGCGGTTGTCGCGCGCAGACGGCAAACGAAACCCGTGCTCAACAAGCACGTCTTTGCGCGAGCGATCTCCAGCATACATACCGCCAATTTGTGAGACGGTGACGTGCGACTCATCAATCACAGTAAGGAAGTCAGCAGAACCGTCTTTTTTGTGCGGGAAGTAGGAAAGCAGTGTGTGTGGTGGCTCCCCTGGGTCTCGTCCATCAAAGTGGCGCGAGTAGTTTTCAATACCGCTCGTATATCCCATCTCACGAATAAGTGAAATATCGTGCATGGTGCGACGCTTTAGGCGTTCATGCTCAAGCTCCTTTCCTTCTCGCTTGAGTTGTGCAAGACGTTCATCCAGTTCTCGTTTGATATCTTCCAGTGCGCGTGTTCGTTCCTCCTCGTTGGTCACGAAGTGCTTTGCCGGGAACACAAAGACTGATCCAGGACTCTCAGAGCGCGCTCGTGTAATAGGATCAAGTGTTTCAAGCGCAATGACTTTTTCCTCGTCAAAGGCAACACGATATATCGCGCGCTCGTTGACCGGCATGAGTTCAAGGGAGTTCCCGACAGCACGGAATTGTCCGGGAGAAAGGTCTGCAGTGGTGCGTTCAAAGTAGATACCCACGAGCTTGCGGATAAGCGCTGCCCTATTTTCAACTTGCCCCACCTTAAGCTTTACGTGAACCTTCTCATATTGCTCAGGGGAACCAAGTCCATAAATAGCAGATACGGACGCGACAATAATGACGTCGTTTCTGGTGAGGAGCGCTTGAGTTGCTGCGTGGCGCAGACGATCAATCTCCGCATTAATCTGGGCTTCCTTTTCTATATAGGTATCAGAGTGTGCAATGTACGCCTCGGGCTGGTAGTAGTCGTAGTAGGAAACAAAATAGTGAACAGGGTTCTCAGGAAAAAACTCACGATATTCCTGAGCAAGCTGAGCAGCCAGTGTTTTGTTATGTGCCAGCACCAGTGTGGGCTTTTGGATCTGGTTGATGACGTTAGCCACCGTAAAGGTTTTCCCAGAGCCCGTGACGCCAAGAAGCGTCTGATGCGTAAGACCATTCTTAACACCCTTTACAAGGGATTCTATGGCCTTTGGCTGATCTCCTGCTGGAGGAAAGGGTGTATGGAGTTTAAATGCAGACATTACGAGCAGTGTACCAAATTGCGCATGTTCTGGCGTATACTTGGGCTTAGGCTTTGGAGGATACGCACATGCTCGATACCCGAGACTTCTGCCGCTATCTCCGCTCCGTTCGCGATGGCGATCTGACACTGGTGACTTCATGGATCAAGCGCTATGACTTCGGAGATGAACCTTCACATGTTCTTGCCGAGTTTTGGCTTGATCATCCAGTCGAGGAACTCACCGAGAACGACGTTGTTCTCGCGCTCGCAACGGCTGCAAAGGATGAGTTCGCAACTGACGTCATAATTTTCGGCGAGATTGACGAAGAGACCAATCCTGAGGTTGTTGAGGATCAAGTAGTAGTCATTCTGGCAGCACTCGGGTTCAATGCCATTGACCTCGTGTGTGGGTTTTACGAAGACCTTGGCGACGGAGTGTTTGCGATAGCCATTTCACTTTTCACCGAACACGAAAAGTATCTGGTTGGTACCTACAACGAAGGAGAGATCAGGGTGAGCGGCTAACCCCGCTCACTACTCTGTTTAGCGATAGTACTCGCGGGTAAAGTCAGAGGCATACGCCTGGAAACGTCCTTCTTGAAGAGCAAGGCGCGCTCCATCAACCAACTGCAGAATGAATCCTAGATTGTACATAGAAGCAATAATCTGTCCCAACATTTCGTTTGAGCGAAGCAAATGCGAGACATAAGCACGGGTAAAGGTTTCGGTTCCCGGAACAATGGTTTGGGTATCGAGTGGCGCAAACTCATTTTTGTACTTCTCATTTTTTAAATTGATAGGTCCCTGTTTGGTGTATATGGTTCCGTGTCGGCCAAGACGCGTTGCCGCAACGCAATCAAAGAGATCAATACCGTTTGCAATACCAAGTAAAATATCTCCTGGCTCACCTATACCCAAGAAGTGCCGAGGTTTTTCTTCTGGAAGATGTCCAATTGCAGCTTGAAGTGCTCCCTGCATATCCTCCTTACTAAAAGAGCCACCAATACCA
>CAZPVV010000073.1:0-1976 GCA_964590505.1 uncultured Candidatus Saccharibacteria bacterium
CTCCTGTCCTACCTGTGAGGGCACGGGGAAGGTTCCAAAAGATAAATGCGTGAAGTGTGCCGGTCACGGCGTCCTGCGTAAGGAGGAGGAAATTAAGATAGAAGTACCGCGTGGTATTGATGGCGGTGAGATGATTCGTCTTCCAAGTCAGGGTGAAGCGGTAAAGGGTGGTATGCCCGGCGATCTCTACGTCAAAGTGCATGTAAAGCCTCATGCGGTATTTAAAAAGGAGGGCGCTAACTTGGTGATGAACCTGCCTATTAAGCTTACCGATGCACTTCTCGGAACCACCGTCTCCGTTACAACAATTGATGACAAAGTCCTTGAAGTGAAAGTACCCCCAATGTCAGCAACGGAAGAGACACTGCGTATTCGGGGGAAAGGTGTGTCGTATGAGAGTGGTCAGGGTGATCTATTGATTCATGTGTCGGCAACACTTCCACGTAAACTCTCCGGCAAGGCAAAGAAGATGATTGAGGAACTTAAGGGGGAAGGGTTCTAAGCTATACTAAACAGTCATATGGAATCTATATGGCGGGATGAACTTCCGCAGAAACTAAATCCGTGGAGCTTTTTGCTCTTCTCGTCGCAACCGTATATAAAGCCGGCGACGTGGTCAATCCTACTTGTTATTATAGGGGCGATTTCAACAACCGGGACAGCATACGTATTTAAGCTTATTGTTGACGCTGCACATACAGCTTCTACTGGCGGTACACTGACCGCACTGTGGCTCAGTGCCGGTGCCTACATTCTCATTTCACTCATTGATGTTGTGGCGTGGCGTGCGAGCGGATTTATCGGCATGCATTGGACGACTGGAGTCCGTGCAACCGCGCGATTTGCCGTGACTTCGTATGTAACTAGACACAGTCATGCATACTTTGCGAATAGATTCGCTGGTTCTATTTCAAGCAAAATAACGCAAGCTTCAGGTAGCACAAAAGATATTGCCGAGAAGCTGCTGTGGAGTTTTTTGCCGTTTTTGGTGACGATGATCGTCGGATTCTTTCTGGCATTTTCAGTGAGCCCGTTCATTGCACTAATTTTTCTTGTATGGATTACTGTTATTACGCCCGCCAATGCGTTTCTAGTGAAGTGGAGTATTCCTATCTCCGTGGCGGGGCAAGAGGCAGAAACAAAACTCACCGGTGCTACTGTTGATACTTTGACAAATGTGAATGCAATGCAAGAATACGCGCGGCGTAAGTTTGAACTTATACGCTTAAAGGGCTTTATTGTAGACAGACGTGACCTGGGTATGCGGGGTTGGAGGTTCCGTGAATACGTTCGACTTGGAAATGGTATCCTCCAGATTCTTTTCATTGGCGGGATGATACTCACCGCGACATATCTCACTTCACAAGGCTTGCTCACTCCTGGCGGCATTATTCTCGTACTCACGATAATTCTTATCGTGCAGAGTCAACTAACGTTCATTGGCACGGAGTTGAACGCCTTTGGTGAAGCGTGGGGACAAGTTGAGGAGAGTCTCAACGACATTGTTCAGCCACACGACATAACGGATAGCGCAAAAGCAAAAGCACTGAAGAAAGTTAAAGGGGAAATTGCAATCAAGAATATTGATTTTAGTTATGCGGGTGTGTCCGTATTCAACAACCTTGATTTCAGCATTCCTGCAGGACAAAAGGTTGGACTTGTGGGCCGAAGTGGCGCAGGGAAATCAACGCTTATCAAGCTATTGCTTCGCCATCATGTAGCGGATGCAGGGAGCATTCTTATTGATGGGACCAATGTTGATGCTATTACCAGAGAAAGTCTGCGCGAGCACATTGCTATCGTTCCGCAGGAGCCTATGCTCTTCCATCGCACTATTCGGGAAAACATCGCATACGGCAGGCCCTCTGCTACCGAGGCTGAGATTATTGAAGCTGCTAGACAAGCACAAGCTCATGACTTTATCACCGCACTTCCTGAGGGGTATGATTCTATGGTTGTGGAGCGCGGGGTGAAGT
>CAZPVV010000074.1:0-1928 GCA_964590505.1 uncultured Candidatus Saccharibacteria bacterium
GTGACGGACGACGACTATCCTGACTTTATTGGTCCCTGTGCGCAGGATGTTGCTGCGAACCTAGGATCTTTCGGGATTGTGTTTGGTGGAAGCGGACATGGAGAAGCGATGGTTGCAAACCGCACACAAGGAGTGCGCGCCGCAACCTTCTACGGGCCACATAAAGAGCGCGGGTATGAGATTGTGATGCTTGCGCGCGAGCACAACGACGCCAATATACTTTCTATTGGTGCACAGTTTGTAACTCTGGAGGAAGCAACTGAGGCGGTACGCATCTTTCTTGAGACACCGTTTTCAGAGGATGAGCGGCACTTGCGCCGTTTAGGCAAATTCTAGGGTGCTACACTTTAGGGAATGGGCGCCATTGTTCCAGCAATCCTACCCACATCACGCGAGGACCTCGAAGGGAAACTCGCCATGCTTGAAGGACTCGTGGATACGGTGCAGATAGACATTGTTGATGGGAGGTTTGCCGAAACAACCACTTGGCCATACACCGATGAGTCAGACGAGTTTGCACGTCGAGTAGCAGAGGGAAGCAGTCTGCCGTACTTAGGTACCTTTAGGTATGAAGTTGATTTGATGGTTCAGAACGCTGAAGAAGTGACAGGATTATGGATAGCATCAGGAGTACAGCGGCTTGTCGTGCATGCAGAGAGCACTACCGTGCTCCCGCAGATCATTTCTGACCTACAAGTAAAGTATGGGCACGCGAAAGATTTCACACCTGACCTGCTTTCGTTTGGTCTTTCCATTGGAAACGATACGGACCTCAGCACACTAGAGCCGTACATTAAGGACATTGATTTTGTACAGTTCATGGGTATTGCAAACATCGGCAAGCAAGGAGAACCTTTTGATGAACGTGTGCTTGAGCGCGTGCGCACCTTTAGAAACCTCCATCCTGAGATGACAATACAAGTAGATGGAGCAGTGTCGCTTGAAACAGCTCCTAAACTTCTCTCTGCTGGTGTGGATAGATTGGTCGTTGGTTCAGCACTATTTCGTGCGCCAAATTTACGAGATGCACTGAAGCGTTTCAAGACACTCGTGCTTGAACACAGCCACAACACATAGGTGCATGGTATCGTGTACGTAATGGCTCTTACCGACTCCGACATTGAGCGACTTGAAGCGAAGGCGCGTGACGTGCGTGCGACGATCATTGAAATGCTTGTTGCGGCCGGCTCAGGACACACTGCAGGCCCGCTTGGCATGACGGACATCTTCACCGCATTCTATTTTCATATCCTCAAGCACGATCCAAAGAACCCTGACTGGGAAGAGCGGGACAGACTCGTACTTTCCAATGGACACATTGTGCCGGTGCGCTATTCCGCAATGGCGCACGCAGGATATTTCCCGGTTGAAGAGTGCCTTACACTTCGCAAGTTTGGCTCGCGCCTTCAGGGGCATCCTGAGCGCACCAAACTTCCAGGCATGGAAACCACATCAGGACCTCTCGGTTCTGGTCTCTCTCAAGCTGCCGGTATGGCGTACGCGCTACGCATGGATGGGAAGAAGAATCGGGTGTACTGTTTGATGAGTGACGGAGAGCAGAATGCTGGAAACATTTGGGAGGCGGTGCTATGGGCAGGCAAGAATAAACTTCATAACCTGACCGCCTTCATAGACCGCAACAACATACAGATTGATGGTATGACGGAAGACATCATGCCGCTTGAACCACTCGCTGATAAGTACCGGGCGTTTAATTGGCACGTCCTTGAAATAGACGGGCATAATATGACCGAGATTATTGAAGCAGTTGATCATGCCCGAGCGATTGTAGAGAAACCAACACTCATCATTGCGCACACTATTCCAGGAAAGGGTGTTCCCGAGATTGAATATGACTATCGTTGGCACGGCAAACCACCCACAAAAGAAGAGGCGGAGGTGTTTCTTAAGGAAGTACGGAGTATGAA
>CAZPVV010000075.1:0-1848 GCA_964590505.1 uncultured Candidatus Saccharibacteria bacterium
TAGACTCGCTCTTAAAGCAGGATTCGGACGGGAGTTCGATTCTCCTCACCTCCACATATAGAACTATATGGCGGCATATGGAAGTATCAGAAAACCGCCTTGGGGCGGTTTTCTGATTACTTCTCAGCAACGTAGCTTGCTTCCATCTGGTATCGATACACTCGACGGATATTCCTAAACCCACACACTTGAAGATCTTTTACATACTCACTTTCGCGCAAGATGACTTCCGGCTTCTCGTCCTCGTAGTAGTGTTCAGTCCACTTCTTCTTCAAATCAGGGCGGCCTTCAGTATCAAAGACATCAAACTGCTTTAGTTGCCACTCAAGTGCCGCCTGATGCTCTATGTCATTGTCTGACGCGTACTTGTCGACATTGATGAACAGGCCACCAGATTTAAGAACACGAAAGATCTCTGAGTACACCTTCCTACGATACTCGCTTAAGCAATTGTGTAATACGAGAGCGGACGTAACCACATCAAAGGAGTTCTCTGGTTGTTTCTGGAGATAGTCGAATGCATCCGCATGTACAAATGTGGCTCTATTCTTTTCCCTACCCTTGAAGCGGTATTTGACCTGCTCAACAATGGACTCAACGTTATCAAGAGCCGTGAGCAAGACTCGGTCGTCAGCTCGAAGAATGATTTCGCTCGTCAGGCCAGTGCCGCACCCGACTTCGAGTACGGCGAGGCTATTCGCTTCAGAGTTAGCAAAGTGAATCTGGATTTCAGTAGCGATTGTTTCCTGTGCCTCGTCATAGTGCGGGGCAGCCAAGCGGAAAATCCTGTCTTCTTCGACATCTGCACTATACCGAACTGCAATATCCGAACTCATACGGTTGGAACAAACTCGTATATGAGGTCCCTGATCTTTGCTTCCTTGCCAGGTTCAAGAGGTCCATTTCCCTCAGCAGCTTTAGCGAATAGTTGTTCTCACGCGCTATCTCGACAATAGTACTGAGATCCGCACTGTCTCCAGTTCCTAACAGCAACTTTCCGTCATTGGTTAAATGGTTGCGTGCTCCCGATATGTACGCCCGTAGACTCTCGTATCCTTGATCGAGGCCTGAACGCAAGAGCATGTCGTCAGCCGGTACATCCCAGTTGTTAAACGGATGCGCCCAGAATATGAAATCAAACTTTTCACCTGGACTAAACGCTTCATACACATCGCTCTGTCGTACTGAAATGCTGAGGCCGTGCCGCTTTGCGTTGACCTCGGCATTCTTGACGGCATCGGGGTTAATATCCGTTGCTACAACCCGCGCGCCGTTCATGGCACAAAAGACCGCGATGACTCCAGTACCGGTTCCTACTTCAAGGAGCGATCTGTTCCCCACAATCTCCTTGAGTTCGTTCGCATACCACAGGCTGTCATCAAAGAATTCAGGCGCGTACACGTTTGGAAAAACGGTAAGCGGCACGCCCCCATACACTATTTCGTAGGGCTTCTGGGCCTTGGAACGCATGCGGTCATATATGTCGTATATTTGTTGCCGCCAACTTTCGCGCTCTTGAGGGGTGAATTCTCGTGCAGGGACCTTTTGACTCATATAACTTATTTTACTCTATTCCCATTCATCCACGACCCGCAGAAAATGAGAGGAGCCCGTTTGTATCAGAGAGGTTCTAACCTCATGTAGCCAGTTCCACTGATATAGAACACTAGAAAACCGCCTCAGTGGCGGTTTTCTACTTTAACGAGACCTCCTTCCACCATAATTTTTGTTGAGATACTGCTATAGTTTGCACATGATGATTCTTCCGCGCCTGTCTCTTAATCCAGAATCCCGAGAACGTTTGATTTCTGTGGTACTCCGATCAGCAGTAGCCGTCGCCTTCATATA